>QMRV01000107.1 GCA_003649445.1 Thermoprotei archaeon
TGATGTTGGTTCGTCCAACACTACAAATTCGGGATTTATTATTAGTGCTCTGACAATAGCTATTCTCTGCCTTTGACCTCCACTGAATTCGTGAGGATACCTGTATAAGTGGTGCTTCTCTAAGCCAACTTTTCTAAGCCAGCTAACAATGAATTCTTCTTTATCAGGAACTTTTATTTTATGTACTTCTAAGGCCTCATTTATTATTTCGAATATTGTCATTCTAGGGTTAAGCGATGTGTATGGATCTTGAAGTATTATTTGGGCTTTCCTTCTAAACTTTTTAAGTTCTTCACCTTTAAGCTTAAAAACATCTTTACCTTCGAAGTAAACATGGCCTGCTGTAGGTTTAAGTAGTCTGAGTATTAGTCTTCCAGTAGTTGTTTTTCCACATCCAGATTCTCCTACAAGACCCAGTGTTTCACCACGTCTAATTTCAAATGTTACCCCATCTACTGCCTTCACTTTTGCTCTAGCAAAAAATATTCCTCTTATGGGGAAGTATTTCTTTAAATTAACAACTTTAATTAGTGTTTCACTCAAAATATATCACCTAGTTTACTTAACATAGAGCCAGCAAGCTACTTTATGTCCCTCGGATACTTCAACTAATGGCGGTTCTTTACTCCTACATACTTCCATCATGTATTTACATCTCGGATGAAACCTACAACCGGGAGGTGGATATATTAGGTTTGGCACTGTCCCCGGTATCGACTCTAATTTCTCTATTTTACTTAGCGGATTAGGTACTGCTTTTAAGAGGCCCTTGGTGTAAGGATGTAGTGGGTTCTTAAATATCTCCATTACCGGGCCTATTTCAACTATTTTACCTGCGTACATTACTGCTACTCTTGTACACATTTCTGCAACAACGCCCATGTTGTGTGTTATTAGCAGTAATGTCATTTGCTCGTTTTTCTTCAGTTTTCTCAGCAAGTCAAGTATTTGGGCTTGAATAGTAACGTCAAGGTTTGTTGTAGGCTCATCCGCAATTAGGAGCTTAGGTTTGTTTGATAGAGAAATACCTATAACTACTCTTTGCCTCATACCTCCCGAAAGCTCATGAGGATAGTTTTTAACTCTCTTCTCGGGGTCAGGCATTATTACTGATTTAAGAATACTTATCGCTTTTCTGAAGGCTGTTTTCCAGTCTGCTGTTTTATGTGCAACCATAGTTTCTGCTATCTGATAACCTACGGTATAGAGAGGATCAAGTGAAGCTGTAGGGTCTTGGAAAATGTAGGCTATTTCTCTACCTCTGATTTCTCTAAGTTCTTCCTCGCTTAAAGTCATGATATCTACTGGTCCGCTGTCTCTGTAGAATATTATTTGGCCTTTAACTATTCTTCCAGGAGACTCGATGAGCCTAGTTAATGCTCTAGATGTTACGCTTTTACCGCAACCTGTTTCTCCAACAAGACAGAATGTTTCTCCCTCATATATTTCAAATGAAACTCCGGAGATTGCTTTTACTACACCTGCGTAGGTGAAGAAGTGAACATGTAAATCTTTTACTTCAATTACTTTTCTTGCTGGAAACGTTGTCATTGACTTGAACCTCCCTCTTCAGATGAAGGTACTGGTTTTTTCTTTTTAATCTTAAATTCTATGCTTCTCCTAGTTCTTGGATCTAGAACGTCTCTTAAAGTATCGCCTACGAGGTTCCATCCTAAAACAGCAAGGAATGTTGCAAGACCTGGGAATATTACAAGCCACCATCTATCTGGGAAGAATTGTGCACCGTCGTAAACTATCTTACCCCAATCAACCATAGGATCTTGAGCTCCAAGGCCTAGGAAGCTCAGCCCTGCTTCTACTAGAATAACTGCGCCAACATCAAGCGTTATTAGGACAAGTACCGGCGATATTACGTTAGGTAAAATATGTCTGGTTAGTATCTTCCACGTACTTACTCCTAAAGCTCTAGCTGCTTCAACGTAAAGGTTTTCTCTAACACTGAGTACGCTTCCCCTAATGATTCTAGTATAACCAGGCCACCAAACAATAATAATTGCTAATATAACTGAAAGTATTGGTGCAAAGTTGGCTGCATCTTTAGGGTCAGCTGCGAAAAATACCGAGAGAATTGTCTTTAGCTGTTCATTATAAATTATCATAGGCCTAAGTCTTTCAGGGAGAACAGCAGCAAATGCTATAGCTAGGATTAGAGCTGGAAATGCTAAGAATGTATCTGTGATTCTCATAATTATCTCATCAATTTTTCCTCCGAAATACCCTGCTACTAAACCTAATATTATACCTAAAGGTACGCCTAAGGCTATAACAATCATTGAGATTACAAGCGAAACCCTAGCACCATAGAGTATTAGGCTCACTAAATCTCTACCGTACTTATCAGTTCCTAGTAGGAAATAGAACGTTTTACCTTTGGATACTACAGTTGTTCCTGGAGGAACAAGGTAGGTTTCTCTATATTTTATGTATAGGAAATCTCTGTAACTATATGGTGCAAAATACGGGCCGAAAATACCTATTAATATGAAGCCAAGTATTAATGCGGCTCCAATTACTCCTGGAGGCGATCTATTAAAGGCATAAAACATCAGCTTCCATTCATTAATCCTTGACCTGTTTTTCGCAATCCAGCCTGGTCTAATCTTATCCATGATTTTAGCTATCATATCTACTATTTTATCGGTTATTTTATCCAGGAGTTTCTTCTCGTAAACCTCTTCTGAGGCTAAAGGCATGAATCCCCCCTCAATATCTTATTCTTGGGTCTATTGCTGAATATACTATGTCGACAACTAAGTTAACTATCATGTATATAAAGGCGAAAAGTAGTGTTGCACCTATTACTGCTGGCATGTTTAAGTAGTTTATAGCGTTAACAGCATATCTGCCTATGCCCGGAAGCCCGAATACTGTTTCAGTAATTACAGCTCCTCCAAGGAGGCCGCCGAATTGTAATCCAATAACTGTTATTACTGGCACGAAAGCGTTCTTCAAAGCGTGTTTCCAAATCCATCTTTTAGGTAATCCTTTTGCTTTAGCAAACTCTATGAAATCTGAGCTAAGAGCATCGAGGAAGGAGTTTCTAACTATTCTAGCTAATACTCCTGCTGCTCTAAACCCTAATACAAACCCTGGGAGCCAAAATCTTCTAATGATTTGCATTACTATGTCGAATTCTCCTGCTATAAGAGCGTCAAATATTGGGATATGAGTTGTTACGGGACATGTTCCATGTTCGTAGCATCTAGGTAAAGGTACTCCAGCTAAGCTTGTCCACCTTAAATTGGTGAAGAAAATCCACATCATAATGTATCCGAACCAGAAAATGGGCATAGATGTTCCTGTTAAAGCAAAGAACCTCACGAAAGTGTCAATCCATGAGTTCCTTTTTAAAGCTGAAATTAAACCTAAAGGTATCCCTATAGTTAAAATGAATGTTTCAGCAAACAGAGCTAACTGAAATGTTGTAGGGAATCGAAGGAAAATATCGTCGAAAATATACCTGCTAGTTAGAGGGTTAACTATTGCTCCTTCATGTGTAGGTGAGGTGAAGTAGCTTATAATACCCTTCATTACGAAAATGTACTGAATATACCATGGGTCATCTAGGTGATATTGTTTTCTAATTCTAGCAACAATTTCTGGCCTAGCTCTTTCTCCCCCGGCCCATGCTCGAGCCGGATCCGCTGGAATAACGTTGGCTATTATGAATACTATTAGCGTTACACCTATTATCGTAGGTATGAACGTTATTGCTCTCCTTATCAGATACTCTTTTAGCCCAGCCAACTCCCTAACCCTTTTAGGTGGATGTTCTAAGCTTATTCATAGTAGTTGAAAAGAAGCTATCTAATAAACTTTATCATTTTATAAATATTTAATATAGTACGTGGATGGGTTAAAAAATTTTTACGTTATTTTAATGGTTTAGTTAGAAAAATATTTTAGTAATTTTTATGGTTTATAGCCGTAGAGTTCTTCCCATAGTGTTGCGTTCCAATAGTATGGGTTAAGTTCTAATACTATGTAGCTGTCTTCAACATATTCTTTAACATAGTATGGTCCGGTGCTTACTGGCTTTTCTGCCATTAATTTGTGTATTGGGTCTTCTTCACCTGGCTGTACGTAGGCTGCCCAAGCTGATGGATTCTTACCCCAATCACTAGCCTCCATCGCTTCTTCATACTTATCTCCTAACATGTATTCCGCGGGGACAACCATTGTAAATGGGTCAGCAAGTATGCTTAGGAATGGCGTGTATGGATGGTATAGTTTCAGCATAACAACTCCAGCAGTGTCACCTTCGTAGCCAAAGAAGCTTAGTAACTCGTCTAGCGAGTGTATTTCGGCTGTTTTACCTCTCCAAGCAGCCTTTAGTGGTTTCTCAGCTAGTAGCGTGTTAAATTCGTCTTCTGTTAGTACTTTAGATGCGTTAACATCTACAAAGTCTCCTATCATCCATGTTGGGTCTAGCTGTGATCTTGCAAGTCTCCATATTTCAAATAAGACGTCAGTAGCGTCTATTGGATAAGTCTTGTCATTCCATGGGTCATAGGCTACTACCCCACCCCTAATTACGAAGTACCATTCAGTTCTAGATTCATCAAAAGCCCATGCAACAGCTATATTTGGTGAAACCTCCTCAGTTTCTTCTCTCCAATAAGTTACTAACGTGCTGCCTATTTGATGGAATATTTCCCATCCGAAGGATTCGTAGCTCTTAGCTGGGTCGAATGTGTCAGGCCATCCAATGGTTGCTATTACATATGTTTCTGGGTCGTTCTTGTACTCCTTAATTCCAGTATCTGCTATTGGTGCATCACTCCATTCCCAGACCAGGTCGTACCTATTAGCTAATGTTGGGTGGTAATATATTCCTCCAACCCAGTTCCAGTAATGTCTCAGGAATATGTACTGTCCTAGCCATATGAGGGGCATTTCTCTGTTAGAAGCGATTTCTATGGCTTCACATATTGGCTTTCTCAATGAAATATCTGCTATTCTTCTAGCAGCAATTATTAATGCATCTGTAGTTACGTTCCTGTAGAATGCTGGGTTAATATATGAGAAGCCCCAACCTTCCTCCATAGCTTCTTCTATAGTGAAAGTATGTTCCCAATCGGGAACATATTGGACTACTATTATTTTCTTACCTGTTAGTTCGGGTATTGTTGCTCCTGTACCTTTTTCACCAACAACAACCCATGCTTCCTCAGTATCAAACACTTTAGCGTCCTTCAAATAGTTGCCAATTTCAGCCGAAGATTCCACGGTAAACACGTTTAACTCACTGAACTTAATACCGCCATAGAACATTGGTCCAGCATAGTTATCTGGATCCAGGTAGTCTGGTATCCATCCAACAAGCCATACATCAAAGTCTCCATGAGCTGTTTTGTGTAGAACTACAGGCCAGCTCAGTGGCTGAATTACAATGTTAAACCCTAGTTCACCCCAAGTATTAGCTAGCAGAGCAGCAGTCTGGGCTCTAGGATCGTTACCTATGTTGTAGTATATTGTTAACGTGTATTGTGACGGATCAATACCTGCTTTTTCAATAAGCTCTTTAGCCTTATCCATATCGAAAGCATACTTAATCATATTGTATTCAGTGTATCCCAGAAGACCTTTAGGTATAACGCCATAATATGGAACAAGTAGTCCTGCATATACTGTTCCAAATATTGTATCGTATGGTACTGCCCACGCAAGCGCCTGCCTTACAAGAGTAATATTCAGTGGGGCTCTTTGTGTGTTCAGCACAGCGAAGTATACCAGTAGCTGCACAAATTCAGGTCTCTTCTCGACAACAATCTGATATCCATCGAGAGTTGTTCCTTCAACGTCTTTTAGTCTAGGAGGCGATACTACGGCTCTATCAGCTACGCCTGTTCTATATAGCTGTATTCTAGCAGTCTCGTCGTTATTTATTATGTAAATTACTCTTTTATGCATTGTCTTAACTCGTGGTGGTGGCGTAGGTGATGGCGAAGGCGAGGGACTTGGCGTTGGGCTTGGCGATGGAGAAACTGGTGGAGTTGTTGGGGACGGGGAAGGCGTTGGTACTGGTGTGATAGCATAGTATAGTGCAACTACAACAACTATTATTAGAATTACTGCTATTGCTATTGCGGCTGTTTTTGAGATTGCTTTTTTCAAGCTCATTTTTATACACGCCCTTGAGCTCATGCTCACTTAGTATTCACTCAATTTAGTTAAGGGCGTACTTAAATATTTTGTGTATGTATGTATTTGCTCGATTCAACATAATTTAAAACATTATAGTAGTATAATTGTGAAAACTTTAACGACTACATAGTATCATTTTAAACTGTAACCAGAAGTAAGAGTATTTTAATAGTTAACAATTTGTATTATGCTTCAAGTAATGTGGTTTAAAGCACTTAAGTAACTTTACTTTAAACTATTTTTTCTGTTTCTCTTCATGTCTTTTAACATACATATATGAACTTATTCCATACAGTCCAA
>QMRV01000108.1 GCA_003649445.1 Thermoprotei archaeon
CTCGGCGTACCCGAAACCGACGAGGAGCGTGAGGACCCGTTCCTCGCGGGGGCCAGGGTGATAGCGGACTACGTCCGAGGAGGCGAGAAGACCCTCGTATTTACTAACTCAAGGTACTCAGCGGAGAGGCTGCAATCTGTGCTAAGCGATATGGGTGTGGGCTGCAGCGTTCACCACGGCTCAATCGAGAGGGAGGAAAGGGAGGTCTTTGAGGACACGTTTAAAACCGGACTCCTTAGATGCCTTATAGCTACTAAGACCCTCGAGCTAGGCATAGACATAGGAGACGTGGATCAAGTAATCCATTATAAATCCCCCGGCCAGGTTTCTGCACTACTGCAGAGAGCCGGTAGGAGCAAGCACAGGCCGGGCCAGGAGTCCGAGTGCAAGATAGTCTCAACGGATATTGAGGACTACTTAGAGAGCATAGCCATCGTAAGCTTAGCAAGGGAAGAGAAACTTGAAGAGCCAATGGTGATAAGCAGGCCCCTAGACGTGCTGGCCAAGGAGGTTGTAGGGATAGCGCTGCACAACTACAAGCTAAGACGTTTCTGGAAGAGAAAGCGCAGTAACGGCTTCACCCTCGTGACAATCGACCAAGCCTATAGGGTCATAAATAGGTCAACAATATTTAGGGACCTTACAATAGAAGAGTTCAACGATGTCCTGCGGCTCCTCGCTAACGAAAAGATAATCAGCATAGAAGACCGCGTATTATTGCCTGGGCCGAGATTCTGGAAGGTATGGAGGTTCAGCCAAGATGAGAGTAATGGTCAGTCGCTGAGCTTCAGCGAGTTCTTCAGTATGATACCCAAGAGAGAGACTTTCACTGTCATTGAGGAGTACGGGTTAGAGAAGTATAGGAAGATCGGAGAGCTGGACTCCTCCTACGTCTACAGAGCGTTGTCCAGCGGCATGGTCATCAGGCTTGCTGGGCAGAACTGGAAAGTAGTGGAGATCGATGAAAGAGAACATGAAGTGATAGTCGTCAGAACAGACGAGGAGGGTGCGCCTCCGACTTGGAAGGGAGAAGGCCCGCAGCGACCCAAGCTGGTAGCGGAGAAGATGCTAGAGATACTCAGGATGATCAAGGAGGACCCAAGTATCTTAAAGGAGTATGGTGCCGACGAAAAAACCATCGAGCTTGTGAGGGAATACGTCTCTAAGCTAAGCCATGAGTATATAGAACCAGTTCTAGGAGGTAATATAATCGTCGAAAAGATACCGTCCGCGAAAACAACAGTCTTTATAACTTTCATGGGTGAGCAGGTGAATAGGACGCTTGCGGCCGCTGTTTACGAGAAGATAGCTGAGAAGAGCCTGCTCGTAAGGTACGTGATCGCTCCACATGGGTTCGCTGTGAGATCGGAGATATTTGATCCTCTCGAAGCGTTTAAGAGCTTAAGCCCCAATGAGCTGGAAAAGCTTGTTGAGAGACATGTCTATGAGAGATCCCCGTACACTAGGCTGGTTATGGACCAGCTTAGAGAGCACTTTGGCTTTCCATCCGACGAGACGCTAATCAGGAGGGAGGCAGCTAGACAAGCGATCCTGCTCTACTACGATATACCTAGCTCCCTCGATGTAGTGAGGAAGCTAAGTGAGGGAGAACTAAGTGCAGTGATCATAGTACGGGATAAGCCTAGTAACCTCGCAGAGAGCATAGTCAGGTACCCGTTCGAAAGGCCATGGCAAGAGTCCCTCAAAGCGATACTTGAGGAGGCTCTATTAAGAGCAAAGATTACTACTTTTGATAAGATACTCGAATATAGCTGGAGCAGCCCCTTTGATGTAAAGAAGGAGCTACAGGAAATCGCGAAAAGGAGACCGATCTTAGCCGTTTTAGATCCAGATACTAGAGGGTGGACAGTGGCAAAAATTCCTCTTACGGAGGAATGGGTTACCGTGAGAGTGCCTGTCGCCACTAAGTATTTTATCGTACAGGGGGAGGAAGACTTGAAAGTATTTGAGAAAGAGACATTGGGAGAAGTGGCTAAGATGCTGAAAGAATTAGCCAGCAAAGGTGCTAAAGTAGAGGTAACGTTTTACAAAGAGGACGGGGGCTTCGAGCAAAGATATTCGCTTGCAATAAACAAAGTTCTACCCATCGTTCTGAGACCATTAACTGTGAAACTAAGAACAAGCCTAGGCGATTACGTACACGTAAAAGTGCACATAAAAGGAGAAAATACGACGATTATCCACAGAAATGTACCCATTCACTATGCGGATAAGGTAGTAATGGCCTTACTATGCTCGTTAGTTAAGATAAGCGACAGGATCAAAGGTGGAAAGAGACAATACGTATTTGAGCTCCCCTAACCCAGGGCTAGCTTCTCAGCCTGTCAAACATCTTCCTCAAGGCTATTCTTCTAACCTCCTCACGTATCTTAGCGTCAGGTACTGTAATTTCTACCAATCTATTAATTTCGCCTTTTAGCCTATTGAGATCTTTCTTGAAGCCACTAACAGCCTCTACAGTGAGTTTTTCATCCGCTGGGACTCTAACCTGGATCTTACCACAGAGGATCGAGTAATAGATGTATTCAGCGATAAATTGATCCCAACCGCGATATAGCTCTCTTCCGCCCGCCTTCACGTAAAAACCGCCTAAATCTGATCCTATAACCACATCCTCAGTTTTAGGGGCCTTTAATTCCAAGATGAAAGATTCCGGCTCCCTCGATAGATAATCTTCAGGAAACCTCTTTATCGATACACTTGCTCTTTTCACTATACTATTAGCAATGGCTTCTGCGTCTATTACGGTTTTTCTATTTTTACTTTTTACAGATTTGGCCCGTTTTATTCTCGATAAAACAAGTTGAAGCACGCCTTTATAAAGCTCAAGCAACTTCTCGTCATTGTCTAACCCTATTACTCTCATGACAACCCTATCAAGAACCAGCCTATCTTTAGATACTTTAGAGAGGGAAACCTCGCTGAGAAACTCTTCAATATCCTTTTTCACAATTTCATCTATAGTAACTTTTCTACCTAATATCTCCTCAAATACCGTTTTAGGTTTCCTTTTTATTAAGTTATATAGTGCTTGACATAATTGTTCCATTTCATTTGGTGATAAATTATTGGGATCTATAACAGGGTAATGAAATAGTTCATAGACAGCTGTGTCAAGAGCCCCCTCTCCTAGATTTACTCTACCAAAGACTTCTTTAAACAGGAACATTACTGTAGAATTAAGGAAAGCAACGAGTGGTATGAAGTACTCGTCTTTGAACGGTATAATTGCATACACACGCTGATCGAAGAATAAATTAACAAAGCTAAATGGCGTAAAGTGCGTATCGTTTACGCTTTTGATCCAGAAAATTCTCGCTTTTATTTCATTTAATTCATACCATCTCTTGCGAGATTTACATGTTGGTCTAGAAGCATAGTTCTTCCTCTCTCCTTCTCTGATATACTTGAGGATGTTTGTCCCCATTAAATCAGCTTTGTCTTTATGAATAAGTAAAACTCTATATTTAAGTTCAGATGGATGTATTATGAAACTATCCAATTCTCTAGGAGTTCTGACCAGATAATTAGGCATCCAATAGACCTCATTATTTATTAGAATATCCTCAAGTGTATATTTATCCGAAAACTGTGATCTCTTGAAAAGTTCTCCATTGATATCTTTGTACAAGTTAATGTTGCCGTAGTGACGCGCAATATCATCAAATTCCTTTTTTGTTAGAGGATGCATCCAAAATTCACGTTCTAAACCAAGTTTAATAATTTCATCTTCACTTTTATAGAAAAACTCATTTGCCCCTGTTGTGAACCCTCTCCTTATGGATGCAACCTTTCCTAAGGGAATAAGTTTTCTAGAATTCTTTCCATGCAATATGATGTTGAAGAAAATCTGAGGGGCCCTGATGTATTTACCCCATTTCGAGCCAGTATATCTGTTTTCTTCATCGTTGTATCCTTCATCCCATAATTCAGCCTGCTTCTTTGGAAATATCCTTATATTATCGTCTTCGTAATATTCTTTCGTTTCTTCAATCAACTTAACCAGCCTGTCTATGATTTCCCAACGCGTCCTTTCATCTATCCCCTCTGCTTCAGGAATGATGCGTCTTAAGGGAACTTTTAATTGCACAAACTTAACAAGATTTTCGTCTCTTTCTTTCTTATTATTACATTTCTCTAGTATAGTTATTGCTGTTATAATATCCGCATCCTCAAACCATCGTTCAACTTTGGACTCTATGATAGCTATTATTTTGAAGTTTTTAAGGAAATATTCTTGTAAATGTTTACCGAAGTCGACGTCGAGCCAAGAATTTGATGTTATTAATCCTATTCTACCGCCCTCTTTTACAAACGAACCTCCATGATAGAAGAAGTATGTGTAGATACTAGATCTTTTACCTACGTCTATCCCGTATGTCTTCTTAACGAGTTCTCTGAGTCTATCTTTGTACCCGCCCATGAAGATATCTTCCATCTCTTCCTGTCTCGTGTAAGGCGGGTTAGTTACAACAGCATCGAAGTCTCTGGGAAACTCGACCTCTAGTTCTTCTTTATGTATATCTGGAATCTTGTAGGCTAACTCGTAGAGAAGAGTCCTAGTGCCCGGCTGCATTTCGAAAAAGTCCCTACATACTATGTTCGGCCTGTTTTCTAGGGCCTCTAGGTTTCTTATCACTAGATTTATCTCAGAGAGATGGGCAGGGAATTTTGCTATATCTATTCCCCAAAGTTCATTTATTAGCTCACTATGGGGCTTATAGGGCTTGTCATACTTGCCTTCCCTATAGAGCTTTTCCGCTAAGTACTTCTTCCTTTGGTAGGCTCTAACGAGGAATGTACCAGAACCGCATGCTGGATCCAATACTTTGTCATCGGGATGTTTGATCGTAAAACCAAGAATTAGGTCTACCACATCGGTTCTAGTAAAGTACTGGCCTAGCTTATGTCTCTCAGTTTTGGGTATTAGTTTCTCGAAGACCTTGCCTATTATATCGTAACCTATCCTTGAGAAGTCGTACTTGTTCAACTCGATTATTAGCCTCTTCAGTTCGTCTACGGCTTCGTCTGGTATAGGTATAGTTTCTAAGAAATCAGCTGCGAATATTATCCCGTAACCCAGCCTTATTCCTGTGTTAAAGTACCTTTGCAGCCTCTCTCTTAGTTCCTCTCCAGTCGTTACGCCGCTGACATCAATAGGCTCTAGCCTAAACTTGGATCTTAAAACGTTGTAGAATAGTAACTTGTTGATCAAGAGATAAACTGTTTGCCTAGCTAGTCTATCGTAATCCTCTTCGGAGTCACTGAAAATCCATCCCTGCTTTACGAACCATTCCGCGACTTTACTAAGAAAGTCCGGGTCCTCTTCTTTCTTCTTCAAGATATAAAGGGAGACGGGAATGTATAGAGCATCTACAGCGCTTCTTAACCTTAAAACCATTATCTCATCGGGGTATAGTTTAGGTAGTACATAGACCTTGGGTCTCGGTAGCTTACGCTCGTAGAAACTTGCTAGCCCAGTTAGGAATTCTAGTATGAAAGCCTTGATAGCTCTCTCTATTTCTGGTCTTTCAACGTCAACAGGCAACTTCACGTCGACTACGTCCCAGTGCTTCAGCCTTCTGTCAAGCAGGCTAGTCCCAGGCTTGAAGGTCTCCCATAGGACTAGCTTGTTCAGGTTCCAGGTGGCGAAAAATGGTATTCCGGCGAGCGTCGCCTTCTGGAGCGCATCGTTAACTAAGTCGTCGCTGTATACATCGATTGTAGGCACCTTAAGCTCTATCAGGCAAGCTATTTTATCGGGCTTCTTGTACCACACTATGAGATCTGGATATCTCCTAAGACCCTTCGGGGTACTTATCTTGACTTCCTGCTCGACAGCCTCGAAGGGGAGATTGTGCTTCTTGATTATCTCGTTCATCCAGATAAGGATCTTTCCTTGCAACCACCGCTCATCGTAGCTTATCCTAGCCATAACATGCTCACTATAGAATATTCTATGGAGTCCTTATCTTAATCTTTCCTTTGAAAATGGCATGAACATGCCTAACGTATAAAGGGTATAGCGCTAAGACTTAATAATTTTCAAACTTTCAGTCTCCTCTCATGGAAACTGTAATTTACGGGTAAAGTTAGGTCTTAGTTGATGCCTATCTTTGTAGACAGAGATAGGCTGTCCCCCCGCTACGTCCCCGACAGGCTCCCGCACAGGGAGAGGGAGATAAGGATCGTCGAGAAGTTCTTCCTGGATCTTTTCCCCGACGTCGAGAGGCACTACACGAGGATAATCCAGCTCCAGGGGCCTGCCGGCGTGGGGAAGAGCAGCGTCGCGCTTCACGTAGGCAAGCTCCTCAAAGAGGAGGCCAGGAGGTACGAGATAGACTTCAGGCACGTCTACCTCAACTTGAGGCTCGAGTCCACCACGAGATTCGTCCTGTACAGCAGCATCGCGCTGAAGATAGACCCTGATC
>QMRV01000109.1 GCA_003649445.1 Thermoprotei archaeon
CCATTTCAATGAACTGTTTTGCTTGGTTTTTATCATTTATTGTCCACGTTAATACCTTAAATCCTGCATTGTGGAGCTGGTCTATTATCCTTCTGTTTAAAAGAGATAAATGTATTGATACCATGTCGGCGTCGGCCTTCGAGGCAATATCTACTATGTCTATTGGTAGTATATTTATAGAGGCTATTGTCACGATGTCTCTGCGGCGCTCTTTAATCTCTTTTATAACTGGATGCAGTTCAGATGTTACATAGATTTTTCCTTTAAAGCCGCTGACATCAAGAAGACTTAGCAGTTTATCAACTATGCCTAATTGCTTGATGTCTATCATTATGTCAGCTTTACCATTTATCATTTCCAATATGCGGCTTAGCTTAAGTGGTTTTACGAGAGGATCTCGGTAGAAGAAATGATAGTCTATCCAAGCCATGATTTTACCGAAAATACTGGCTCTCCGTATAGGGCTCGGCCCGTGTACTGCATAAAAATCATCGTTAATGAACCTTGTGTCAACTTCTATAATGGGTGTGCCGACATGTAGATACCACCATAGGATTCTGAGAGTATTACCACGGTGACCTATAACTAACACCACTATATACCACTGGTGTAGCACTATTTTCTCTTAGAATAAATACATTACTCTTCTAGAAGCCGAAAGAAACTTGATGATAAATAAAGACCTATATGTGATCTAGTGAAGTAAAGTGCATTGGCAGAGGCAGTATTGATGCTAAAGCCGCGGGCACTTTAACTGGCACTTCGTATACTCCGTTGAAAAGAAGTTTTACAGCATCTCTCTCGCTTAAAACTACAATAGGCTTCTTCTCTTTACTCTCGATAGCTACACTTCCTTTACTTAGTTCTAAATGAACTGCTTCACCTGACTCTTTGATTTTAAGCGTGACTTCTACTTCTATTTCTTCACATCTCTTTTCAAGTAACGGCCTGTATGCTTCAAGCAGTTTCTTTAAGTCTAGTATCTTTGCCATCGCCTCGTAGCCTATTCTCATTCCAGTAGACACCTTGAGGAGTTCGTGAAAAGTAGCATACGGGTAATATGGTGCGGCCACGACAGTACCGGATACACCAAATTCCTTTGACAAATCTGTTAGAAGAGAGTAGAGTAAATTGAGCAGTGATTCTGGTGAACCACCGTACTCAACTATGTCGCCGTAGCGTTCACCGAAGTGTACTACGTAAGCTGAGTTGTCTTCAGCGATGTATGTTATTAAGCCGGGCATTTTAAAGACTCTTTCGTAGAAATCGTCGCTGCGCTCTAGTCGAAGAGGCTCTTTTTTATGAAGCTGCTTAATCACATTTAGTTTAGAGTAATCTACGTCGAGCCTATCGTAGTCTATTTTCTTGACCTTCGCTTCTATTTTAAGTGATCTAAGGGAAACGGTAATGTAGGCTAGTTTACCGGCGTTCTCGTAGCCGAAGTGCCCGTAGCGCTGACGGTCGCCCCAAAGTACTGAAAGAGGATAGCCGTCTTTCTTCATTTTCTCAATAGCAGCGTTCATTAGCTTCGTCATGTAGCCTCGTCCACGGTACTCTTGTAGAGTAGCTACACCTCCTATTCCTCCGACAGGTATAGTACAGTCTTCTACAATAAGCTTGAGAGGAAATATGCCGACATGAGAAACTATTTTTCCGTCAATTTTCAAAATAAGCCTGTTCTCGTAATCAACTGTATCCTTGCACCATACATGAGGATATCTTCTCGGAAAATAGTCTCTCGTATGCCTATAACACTTCTCCAAGAACCGCATAAACCCGTCGTATTCCTCAGGCTTAAGATAACTAACACTCACATCTGATACTGCCATTAAGAAAATAAATAAGTTAGGAATCTTCCTCACAAGGGTTCACTAAACTAAGCTATCTGAACTAATCTCAGTTATAGCTACAGAAGATAAATCTCCTTCATAAGCATCACTATTTTAGTTAAAATGATAAAACTTTGAAAATAATTAAATAAAGTGTATCTAATGTTAATAAAGATAGTATTGTTAAATTAATAGTGTGCTATGCACTTTTCTTTAATCTCATCCTTCTCCATAGAATCACAATAATTGCTATGATCAATGGAATAACCGCGACTACTATACCTATAAACCTTGGCAGAAACAGAGAAATACTCCTCCAAACCACAGGAGGCCCTATATCAACATTCGTATCAACCAGCCACATGGGCCACAGAAAAGCCTTTATCCCTACAGCTAAAAACACAGGCTCTGGCATGGGAATCCCCCATATAAGTAAACCTGTATCAGTATCATAAAAGTTGACTCCCTTTGCACTATATCTCCTACCTTCTACAGTCCATAGAGTAGCATTAAAGTATACTATATAAACCCACTGGTCTTGAGGCTTAAAATGAAGAAGAGAAGCTTCTATTGATTCTTTACTCACAACTCCCTCAAAAACCTTGTCATATATTCCTACTAAAGTTATCTTTTTACCTACTTGTGGGAGCGGCCATATAAATAACCCAGTTATTCCAACTTTTTTACCTTTATAGTAAACTTCTCTCGTTTCTAAAACTACCTCAATATAGCCTGTTTTCATAAATGAGGGAGACATAAACTCCTTACCATAAAATCTAGCTCTGTAGCCCACTGCTGTAAAGTTTACGAAGAGAAGTGCTCTTGATCCAGATATATTTATGTATTTCCACGAAAAGTATACAGTCCAGTTTCCATGAATAGCTGTATTGTTTTCAAGTAGAATAGAGGGTACACCCGGACTCCAGTATACTGCATATGTACCTTTTTTAAACCATAGTGGTTTACAAGCTATACGTGGTACTGGTAAAAGAGTTCCCAGAATAATAGCTATTAATAGTGCTGCAAGAACACGTCTTTTAATCACGTTCAAAATGTAAAGACTACAGCCCACTATTATTGCTATTAATCCGTGAATAAACAAGTCTTTTTCGATACCATAAAATTCCGCCTTAAGATTTATAGTATATTCCTTTTTAGGATTAAGTGGTGTGAAAACAAGATATGAGTATGCTCTTTTCTCTATTTTAACTCTGTATATAAAACCTCTAGTATTACTCCATTTCTTTAAAAGAACACCGTTACAATATAGTGAAACATTCATTTCACCGCCTTCAATAATTACATTTAAGTAGACTTCTCTAGGAGCCCATATGCCTTCTAAGGCCCTAATAGTCGCACCACCTGCAGTACCATAGACACATGTCAGTTTATTAGTGAAGTATCCCCTTACAATTGCTGCAGTAAGTAGTCCTATTCCACACGCAATTAATATTATAGCTAGAGTCCTAATATTCATAGATTTCACCTAATCTAAATCCATTCTCCTAAAAACAATAAGAGATAATATTAAACATATGACAGAAAAACTAATGTAAAGCACTAATGTGTAAAGTGCTCCTGACTCAATTAGTACCCTAAGCGGAGCTCGAGAAAGAAAAGCTCCATAAAAGCTGAGAGCCAGTCTATTCAAGTTAACTATATTTGCTAATTCCCAGAGTCTTAGTGCTCTAAAGAAATCTGTGATAGATTCTACTATATATAGTGAAAAGAGAGTTCCGGCAAAAGATAGTAATGGTTCTCTCATTATTAAGCATAAAAGAGTCGCTAAACTAGAGTAAGAAAGCAACTTTAATACAAAAGTGACTATTACTGAAGTTACTGCTCTACTATCCACCGAGAAAACAATTTTCGCATAGAATATTGGTAGAAAGCATGCAGTAAGTAGAACTAAGAAATTGAGTACTACTTTCGCAGATAATACGTAGTCTCTTTTAATAGGATGACTTAGAAGAGACTTCATGAGACCTGAAGAAATACAGTCAGCTATACTCTTAGAGTAAATATAGCTAATAATAACAACTAGAAAAATAGGTAAGTATAAACTTCCTGCTAATGCTTCGAGGATATATGTTTGATTATAATTCGTGCTTACTACGGCCTTAGACCCTCCTAAGCTACACAAATGAAGAACAAAGAAAGCTCCAAATACCGCTCCCAAAACAGATGGTTTCCATGTTAAATTATATTCTAGCTCAAGAAATTTGAGAAAAGTCTTCATTTTCTCACCAATTTTTTAAATACTTCTTCTAGGCTCGCGCCCACAGTCTCTATTTTATAAATGTTGATGTTGTAGTCCGTTAGGAGTGCTAATGTCTTGTATAAATTCCATGCTTCACTAGCTTTTACCAGAATATAGTTTTCTTCAACTTCGATTTCATATCCATAGTCTTTTAATAAGTTTGCTAAAGTATAGTTATCTGAGGAAAATATTTTAAATTCACTGTACTTTTGAGGAGAAATTATATCGCTTAGTTTGCCTTCAGCTACTATTTTACCCTCGTTTATTATTGATACCCAGTTTACGATTTTTTCTAATTCAGGCAAAATATGCGATGATAATAGGAAACTGATGTTTCGATCTTTATTTAATTCAACTATTTTTTCTAGTATTTCTATTCTACCTAAAGGATCTAAGTTGGCTGTGGGCTCATCTAGTATGATTAATTCTGATTCACCTAGTAGTGTTTGAGCAAACCTAAGTCTTTGCATCATTCCAGCAGAAAGACTCCCAATAAGTCTATGTCTAAACTTCTCTAATCCCACTATTTTAAGAGCTTTGTTAATTTCTCTGAAATCAGCGTTATAGAGAAAAGCAATATATTTCATATATTTTTCTATAGTTAAGTGGGATGGTAAAGTTTGATTCTCTAACATAAATCTCGCTCTTCTTCTTATTTCAAGACTTTCTTTCACAACATCTAGATCCAAAACTCTTGCAGAACCTTTATCGGGTTTAACAAGACCAGCTAAAATATTAATGGTAGTTGTTTTTCCAGCGCCGTTAGGGCCAATAAAACCCGAAATCCCTTTAGGAACATGCATAGTTAAACCTCTAAGAGCCTCGATTCTCTCGAAAAACTTAACTAAATTCTCTGTTTCTACCGTGTACACAATTTTATAGAGTAAAGACCGATATATATATAGCGATTTGTACAGATATAATTAATGCTAGGTAAGAATGAAGTTTTAATAGTATTTTTAGCGTTTGCATTATCAGTTATATTAGCGACGATAACTTATTGTAGCTATCCTGGACCAGATTCAGAAACAAAAAGTGTAGGCGATGTACTTCCCTACGGTTCATGGATCTTAAGAGCAAGCATTACTGCTTACTATATTACAGATGACCCATATCACTATGGAAAAGCAGTTCACAGTGCAGGCTCTAGTGCGACAGGCTACGTTGTATACAAGGATTGGCTTACCATGTATATGTATACAGAGAATTATGAAGATTGGACTTACACTGGTGGAGACTCCATTAGTGTATCGTACAGTGGTCTATACACTCGATTTGCTAAGACTAAGGCTATGAGAACATTTGAAGACACTAGGCTAGGATACTTTTGGACTGCTTCAGTAGAGGCAGACGTGGTTGCTTCTCCCTAATATTTAAATTTATTTTTTACCCTCTCTTCTTTTGTGTTTCAGTGATAGTTTAAATATACTTTGGAAACTATTTTTATGAAAACTTCTATTATAGTCAACTTACATCTTAATTACTAAAAACTTTTATTTACCGTAGTTCATGTAATATTAGGAATTTGGCTATGATGACCGCTTCTGATAAGGATTTGCGGTGACATAAAACCGCGGGTCTGAGCTCTTCTAATTTTCTGCATACTGCCCTAATGATATTGTCTTTGAGCCTACTCTTCTTTAACTATTGTTTAGTAAGCTTGGAAAACTTCAAATAACTTAGAAAATGTCTTCATTCTGTTAATTGAGATTCAGAAAACTTAGTCTTCTAAGGGAGGAAAGTAGGAGGTAAAAAAGCTAAGAATATTTAAACGAAAAGGTGCCTTTAAGTAGTATGCGAAACTTAACTGTAGACTTCTCTCATAAAATAATCTTTATTTACTTGTAAACAAGTATTACTTGGTGTCTGTTGTTTCAATAAGGGGTATTGATACGAAAATATATAGGAAAGTCAAGGCTATCGCTGCCTTAAGGGGAATTAGGATAGCCGATGCTGTAAACGAGGCTCTGAAGATATGGCTTTCAATAAAGCCTCCTCTTTTAACTGAATTAGAGGAAATAGAAGAAGAAGCTAAAAAGAACATAAAGGCGTATGAAGCTATGAAAAACGAACTTTTTTCCAAATATAAGGGATACTATGTTGCCTTCAGTAGAGGTAAATTTCTCGGAGCTTACAAGACTTTAGAAGAAGCTGCTGAAGTAGTAGAAAAAGCTGGAGGAAAACATGGTTTAATCGAGTTAATAGGAGAAGAAAAAGTAGAAGAGGTGGAGCTAGGTTGGAGTTTAGTGGAAATAGAG
>QMRV01000110.1 GCA_003649445.1 Thermoprotei archaeon
GAATACATCCACCCCTAATAAACACGTGCTTATCAGAACTATTTTCCACAACAACCTTACCAACTGTTCCAGCATCACGTATACTTAAAATACCTGGAACTTCGTCAATAACTATGTATTCTCTAGAACCATACCTAACCTTAACAATAGGTATAACAAGAGCCAAAGACTTCGAAGAATACCTCCAAGGCTCAAGAAACCTAAAAGTCTCCTGCCTTTCAAGATCATCTATCAGATTCAAAAGGGTTTTGCTAATCATACTTACACCTAAACTAAACTTAACTCTCAAAATTTTTAAACTTTACTTTCAGAAAAAACTGAGGTTCATGAAGGACATTATTTAATTATCAAGAAATATTATACACGTAGGATTATAGACTAACAGTAAACACTATATTAACAGACTTTACCATGAAAGGATAGCCATCTCCAGATAATGCGGCATATTACCTTTAGAAAACATTAATCATAGAATAAGTCTAGTCGAGATAAGGTGTTTAGCAAGTAGCTGGAACTTTGCATTCATGTTATTCTACTATTAGTCTACTATTAGATACGTATCTCATAGACCTTTACATTCACTATACATGCTGAGATAGGGTGAAGTTCTAGTAGACGTTAAGCAATAGTAACTTCAAAAAGCATTATGAGCTTATTTAAAAAGTTGGGTAATATGGTTCTAGGTGATCCATTTCTCGTAAATATTCTTACCTATTGCGTTTTCTACGATCTCGTCTACTAAAGCTTCGCTTTCAAATCTAATCATGTAGTCTGCTGGTATTTCTTTAATTGTTAATATGCTTAATGGATTGATGGAACCTAAGTATATGATCCCGTTATCTATTATGGCAGCCTTAAAGTGCAATTTTGGTTCTTCAACGGTGACTGTCGTAATGCCATTGTTCTCGAGGATTTTTATACATTCTCTGTGTTCATTCACGTTACTTACCTCTTTAGGCTTAGGAGGTCTTGTTACAACAATTATCCTTACACCTTTACTTAATGCTTCTTTAACCTCCTTCGCATTAGTGAACTTTTCAACTCTGAGCTTGTTTAGAAACGGCGATATTATAACAACTAATCCCTTGGCAGCTTTTATATCATCAAGTAAGCTTACATGAAATCTATCAGCATCATAAACTTTACTGGCAGCTCTGAAAAATTGTTCTCTAAGCCTCTTTAACATAGGACCTTTTCTCATTCTCTCCTCGAGAAGCTTTCTTAAAGGACCTTCACCCTTTAAGATATGTTTGAAAACCATACTTTCCACAACTAATTATAAGTAACACAATGAGTTAAGTGTATTTGGTGTGATCCCGGTATGTGTGAACTATTTGGCCTATCGGCTAATCGTGATGTACTTGTCAACTTTACGTGGCGCGGCTTCTTAGAGAGAGGTGAAATTCATTATCATGGTTGGGGTGTGGCTTGGTATCTGAATAAGGGTGTTTGCCTAGTTAAAGAGCCCAGACCAGCATCCAAAAGCCCTATAGCAAAGCTACTGCTAAGTGGCGTTAAGAGCCGTATTGTGATTAGCCATGTTAGATTCGCTTCACAAGGTGAACCTGCTTATATTAATACTCATCCATTTGTGAGAAAACTGTATAAACGCGAATGGGTTTTCGCTCATAATGGTGATGTATCAGGTATAATGGGGAGCTCGGAGTTTAGGCTTAAATACTACTTTCCTGTTGGCGATACTGATTCCGAATATGCTTTCTGCTACATAATGGATAATCTTAGGGAGCTAAGTGAAGAGGTAAACAGCATTATTAAAACCTCGAAAACTATATGGGAGTTAGCTGATGAAATTGGGGATTATGGTAAATTCAATTTCCTGCTAAGTAATGGTGAGTATCTTTTCTCATACATGAATAGGTCAGGGACTTTACATTACTTGCTTAGGCACCCACCTCATAGAGTGTATGTTAAGCTTGAAGATGAGGATTTTGAAGTATGGTTGGAAGAAATTAAGAGCCCCGACGAATATGCTGCCCTCATAGCTACAAAACCCTTAACTAATGAGGAATGGGTTCCTCTTGAGCCAAACTCCTTGTATGTGCTTGGTGATGGTAGCATATTACTAAAGGTAAATAATCGAGGAAAATTAGAGCACATGTTGAGTGAAACTGAAGTAGAGGTTCTGAGGCTTGTGAGAACTAATCCTCGAAGTGTTGAGCTTATACGCTTGTCAAGAGCGCTTGGACTGGATTTGAACCATGCCTACAATATTGTAAGAGCGCTTATTGCTAAAGGTTTTCTTAGGAAGGATCGCAGATACCTTGTGCCAATGAATAGTCCGGAAGCTAGATTCTTTACCGAGCCTAAGAGAAGAGAACTCATAGACACTGTAGTTCTCAGGGTAAGACCTTAACAAGCCATGGGGAAACCCATCTACTTCCATATTGAGGTAATGAGGATAAAATGAGAAAAAGTATAGCAGGCCTAGATTTTTCTCGAGTTAAGCGTCCTTGACCCAGGTTAGGTTGAAGGTTTTTGAGTCGTTGGAGGATAGGGGTAGGTGGAGGGTTAGGGTTAATCTTGGTGTTTTGAGGAGGTTGGGTGTTGTTCCTGGCGGTGTTGTTGAAGTTGTTGGTGGTAGGAGAACTGCTGCTTTTGCTTGGCCTGCTAATGTTGGTGGGGATGTTGTTGGTTTGAGTGATGTTGTTTTGAGAAACGCCGGTGTTAGGGTCGGTGATTTTGTTGTTTTGAGGAAGGCTGTAGTGAAGGAGGCTGTTTCTGTTAAGCTTGCTCCTGTTGACCGTACTGTCCCTGTCGATGAAGGGTTTGTAAACTATGTTAGGAGGAGGCTTTTAGACTATCCTTTAACTATTGGCGATATTGTTCCTGTACCTGTTTTAGGTGAGCCTATAATGTTTAAGGTTGTTTCAACAGATCCTCACGGTATTGTTGCTGTAACTTCTAAAACTAATGTTGTTGTTTATGAGAAGCCTTTGGAAGAGGGTTTAGCTAGGCTTGTAGCTAATCTGCTTAAGGAGCAAGGTTACAATGTTTTGCATGTAGGGTTGTTGGAGGATGGAGCTGATGTTGTAGCTGAGAAGCAGAAGGTAAAGCTCATAGCTAAGATTGTTAGGGAAGAAACCAGGGATGCTAAAACAAACTTCTATATAGCGTTAGGGAAGCTTCTAATGCTTATGAAGGATCCTAACGCAGAATACGCTCTAGTGTTAACGGAGAATAAGCATGTGAAGTTAACGAAGAATATTCCTGAAGAGATTAAGCAAAAATTAAGACTTAGGTTCCTAATGTTGGAGAAAAAGTATGTGGTAAGAGAAGTCAAATAAGTTTGGAAAAAGATAATGTGTTTAAGAGGTATAGTGAGGTTCTTATTTTGTTCTATTTTAGCATTGATATTTTCTTATGTACCATTCTACTTCGGCAGGTCTAAGCGTTATCGATATTTCCTTCGTGAAGAGTCTTATGATTTTCTCGTTCTTCTCTAGCATTATGAATTCTCTGTAAACTATTCCATCTGTTTCCTCTTCCCAATCTAGGACTTTGAACCCTTTTCTCATGAATTTTAAAGCCAAATTCTCTATACCTGAATACTTAAGCCTTATCAGGCCTTCCTCCTTTCCTAGAATCTCACATATAACGTAGTTTTCCTCTATAATTGCCACTACTATGTGAAAATAAACTTTAATACGGTAGTTTAGGCACTCCCACTTCTCAATAATGGCTCTTTTTAACTTGTTAAGCTTCAATATTGTGAAATAGATTAGACCCCACATAGTATTAGAAGTTCTTCGTGTAGAGGAGAAGTTCTGGATGATATTAAAAATTTACTGTTTTAGACAGAATAAACTAAAGGTATTGGAAACCTCTAGAAGGCGAATTAATGTCTAGGTTTCGTTAGTTTTTATGCACCTATAGTTTAAGTTTTTGTTTGTTATGGGTCTCTGCCTGTAGCTTTTGCTGCCTTTATTTTTAACCCTATAGTATTTGTTGAGGAGTATGTTTGCTAGTTTCATGAATGCTTGGAGATGTTTTCATGGCGTAAAGCAGTTGCGATGTTGTTTAGTTTGTTTATGGTGCAGTTGAAGTTTTTGAAGCATTAAATTGCTTTGAAGATCCTGCTTCTCATGACTTTTATGTAGATGCTTTAGTAAGATTTTGTAGTGAAGAGCTTAAAGGTTTAAGTATTAATGACATATCCCTTGATAAATCTCCTGGTGTAGTTGATTTAATTATCTGGTATTTTGCATGTGAGAAGCAAGCAGAGGGATGTAGGAGAGTATGCTCATCAAAGCCTAATTGCGGTATATGCCCTGTAAAAGACCTGTGTTTATACGCTATTCTTGTTAAAAGGCCATGAGTTTTAGATTTAGAAGCTTGTTCTTCTTTCAAGTAATGTCGCTTGTTCTTAACATGAGATTGGATACTTATAGAGCTTTTCATAAGTGTTAGATGATCTTTAACTAGTAATAAAAAGCTTTTTGAGGTAAAGTTTTTCACCTTAAGTTAATGCTAGTTGGTTTTTCAATCTATCTTTAAACTTGCTATATGTTTCTTCGAAAGTTATCACTATTTGCAAATAAGGGTTTGTGAATAACATTTCCATTGATTTTAAAGCTTCTATAGCTTCTAGAACCTCCGTCTTTCCTATGAAATTTCTTGTTAAGTGTATATGGTATACAAATGTTACATTCTTTATTCCTTTTCCTTTAAGATTATTTATTCTCCTAACGAATGCTTCCGTATACCCCTTTAAGTTTCTTGTTGAAAATAATCTCTTCACTTCAGCTAAATGTGTTATTGTTAATTTTTCTTGTAAGCGTTCTCCTACTGCGTAGTCGAAATACTCAGGTTCTCCAATGTCAAGAACAGGTTCTATAATAAATAATTTATCATAGATCGATGCAACTAGCAGTGAGAAGAGAGAAGTTGCCTCACTAAGTTTTAACATTCTTCTATTACCCTTACCACATATTTTTAAAATCTTACATACGCTTGAAACGCTTCTCCTTAAATCTCTTTGCTCACTTTTTCTCATAGAGTAGGGATAACTGGATAGTCTGAGCAAATTATACAATTGTTGCTCGTTAAAATTATTTATGTTATCCCATATTGCTTGTAATAACCTCTTTTCTCTAGCTCTTGCCGTTATTGTTGCTTCTACTTCAAAATTCACTACCTCTATAGGTCTCTTTGTCTCTAGTATTAGCTGTTTTTTCGAGATACTCATCTACTGTGAGCCCCCAGTATTTAAGCTTTTTAAGAGGTGTTAGCTTCAACAGCTTGTTCACAAATGTTTCTATTTCGTAAGGTTTCATTTCTCCAAATCTCTTAACAATATTCTCTATTTTCTCTCTAAGATGGTTTCTTTTCTCCATGAACCTGATCATTTCTGAGAAAGGTTTAGGCGATGGCTTATAGTAAAATATTTTTCTGGGTTCTCCGTCATCATCGTACCCGCTTAAGACAATGTCCTCCGCTATTAGCAACGGAACATCCTCGTAGGTTATGGTTTTTTCTTGCAGAAACCCGTTTCTTAATAATGATTTTAGATCTTCGTATATTTTCTCTGAAAAAGGTCCATAAATCCAAATTTTAAACTCGTACCCTGTAAGTTTCTGGGATTTGGTTACTCTATTCTCCTTTAAATCGAAATGTTCAACCAGGAAAAGTAGCTTCTGAAGCTTCTTTCTACCATCTAGAGGTCTCTCAAATAGTTTATAGAATACATGTACGAGATAGTACAAAACTATAACCGATCTCGTAACAATTGTTTTAGCCATCGCGCTTTGACCTCTTCTCCTCAATAGAGGAAGTACAGGTATAAAAAACAGATAATTAAGTTTTTCTCAGGATTAAAACTAGATTTGTTAATATTTAAGTTTTAACATAAGAATCTTGAGCGAATAGATTTCCTTAAAAACATACCAAAATAAGCAAGCACATAGAAAATAAAACAATACCTAGCCGAAGAGGCCAAAACAAACTCCAAAGTAGCGGAGAAAATAACAAACATATTCGCATACAAAATGTAGGCCAAACTTATCTGTCTGAAATACTGAGAAACAGAAGTATAATGAAGGGGCTAAGTAAGGAACTTCTTCAACTTTTACAAGAGGTTATAAATTCCATGTAAGAATAATGAAGCAAGAGTAGGTCATGAATTCTAATGCTGTAACCATTTAGATTTCCCATGAAACCTGTATTTGTTCTTCATGATCTTTAATGTAAATAATTAAAATATAGTTTCCATTGAACTTTAACGATACTTTTTATGCTTATC
>QMRV01000111.1 GCA_003649445.1 Thermoprotei archaeon
ACGGCTAAATATACACATGAGACTCCTCTCTCATCAATGAGTCTCAGAATCTTATACTTCTAGTCTATTATTTACTCTCTTTGAATAAAACCGCAGCCGCCGCTTATTCTCAGTGTTTTAGCTGCGGTTTATTTAATGGTAGAAAATATTTAAGACTTGTTGTGTTTAAGATAATATTGATTTTGTTTGTTGCTAGTTTACTGTGATGCTTATGGTGTTCAGAAGGTACGTGAGTATTTAATGGCGGCTGTAGGGTAGGTTGTTGGATTTCAGTAAGTGGTTAAGGTTTACTTATTTTTGTTGCTATTTCTTTTACTAGTTTTTCTGCTTTCTTTAGTGCTGTGTCTACGTCGTCTTTAGTACACCAGTTTTCGTAGAAACATATATGCATTGAACAGGCGTATGCCCAGGTATCACGTACCCAGTCTCCTAGTTCGCTTGCTATGATAGATTTGTATATCCATAGCTCTCTGTGGCTTGTGAGACGTTTACCTTCTTTCCAGAAGGCATAGGCTTTAACGGCTAATGCTACTGCACCCCATATTTTCTCAGCAGCTTGCCTAATATTGTTTCTTTTAAGCTCTTTTTTAGCCTCGTCTAGGAGCTCAAATGATGCTTCAATATAGTCTTTTGCTCTATTTCTGGGATCTAGCTTTTGTGTTGCTATTTCAAGTAGGTATTCTTCTAGACTTAAATTAAGTTTAGAGGCTTCTTCTTTAAGTCTTTTGGCAATAATACCCTTTACTACTATAGTACTCATAATCTACTTACTTTATTCAAAAATCTACTTAAATTTTTCTTTAGATATTATTTAAGTAGATTATGTGAAATACAATGTCAGGTATTTTGATTTATTCTCTGTTTGCTATGATGTGCTAAGGAAAAAATATTTGTGTAAAGTATATTTCTGGATATACTTGTGAGAAATATACTTATTAGGAATACTGATCTTGCTCGCTAGAGTAGGGGTTGAGAGGAGAGTGCTTGTGCATAGTAGGAGGAAGGTTTCAGAAATATAGAGGTGCTAAAGGTATGAGATTCTAGTGGAGCTATTGTAGAAGAGTCAGTAGAGCTAGAGGGAGAAGTTTTAGCAAAAGAGTCTCTTCTAATGAAGTTTCAGCATTTACTGGTAAAGGATCATTTAATATTCCTATTAAAGCATCTAAGTCTATTTTAAGTATCAAAAACATCGATAACATACACACTAGTATAGCTCGATTTAAAAATGTTTTAAGAGATATTAAAACATATTCTTTTATACCTAAGGAAATTAAAGGAGAGAGCAAGGTAGGATTTAGTTTAGAGCTGAGTCGTACTGAGAGAACCTCGCTACTGTTCTTCACAACTTACTCGTATACGATAGAAAACACTTCCTAACTATTGAGGAGATATTGAAGAGTCTAGTACCTGAAGTAGAGGAAATAGATGTTCCTTTAACTAAAGACGGCACTCATACCTATATTTGTGTACATGAAAGAGATCTAAGAGGATCTCTCAGTTTTGCTAATATTTCTGACAGCACTTTAAGGCTACTAGCATTTATTATCGCTCTCTACTCAGATAAAAGTATTATTTGTTTCGAGGAACCTGAAAATAATGTACACCCCTATCTTTTTGAGACTCTATTAGATCTTATGTGAAAATCTCCTTCACAAATACTCATTATGACACATTCCCCTTACCTATTGGACAAAGCTAAGTTAGAAGAGCTTAAAATAATAGTTAAACATAAAGGAAAAACTATTGTAAAAGATGCTTACAGTCTCCCTTCATTAAATAAGATTAAAGCACTTTTAGAACAAGGAAGTTGAGTGAAATATTGATCTTTGTAGAAGAACCTATAGACAGAGGAGTAGTCTCAGCTATTTTAGAAAAATTAAATTTAAGAAAAACTATTAAAATAAGATTAATGAGAGGCAATAGATTAGAACTTTTACCAAAATACGTTAATGCATACAAATGTAAAATAATAGTCTTAAAAGATCTTCATACACTTAATGAAAAATATCTTTTATCAAAATTTAATAGAATTAAAAATATGATAGAGCAATCGTCGAGAAAACACGTATACTTAATTATAGTTAAGAAAGCAATTGAAGCATGGCTTTTAGCCGATATAGAGTCTATCACTTCACACTATAAATGTAACATTAAAGTTCACATAGGAAATCCTGAAAAATAAGTGATCCTGCAGAAGAACTCGATAAAATACTCAGAAAATGCGGTAAAAGATACTTCAAAAACGAAAAATTAGCATATACTCTAGCCTTACAAATAGATATAGAAAAAGCATGTAAAAAATCAAATTCTCTATTAGAATTCATTAAACTAATATCCTCCATTTAAACTTATCTAGAGTTAATAATAAAGCTTAGGGAGCTCGAAGTCCGGTAATAAATACTTAGTTTTTGAAGATATAGCGCTTAAATATCGAACTATAAGCACTAGCTTTCACTATGATTTTCTGTTGCGCCTTTTTCTTCTATACAAAGTAATGAACGCAGCTACAAGCGAAGCTATGAATATAATTAATGGAAGATTTCCTACAATAAAAGCAGTAATCTGAACACTTAGCTCCACAGGACCTAAATCCGCATTAGTATCATACAAAACATAGCTACTATAGGAAGAAAATTGATATACTCCAGTAAGCTCTATAGCCTTAAAGAAAGCTTCCCTCGCATGACAAAGATCTCCTCGCACTAATATGCCAGTATCATAATCGTATAGTAGATCAAAAAATAGTGAATAAACAGCATATATTCTTTGAGCACCCTGAGGAGTATTAGCATAATGTGGAGGATTTAGACCAGAGATTTCTACTTTAATTTTAGTAATATTTCCTTTTTCCGAAGGAATAAATTTAGCAAAGTGTTTAGTATACCACACTAATTTACCCGTACTTTCATAAAGAAAATCAACCTTACTCTTTCTAGGGTATCTTTCAAAAAACATATAAGTTACACCTATTCTTTCACCATTCATGAAAACTTCTCTCGTCAAAACATTTACTTTTACTACGCAGCTTTTACTATAATTAAGTAAAGTTATCTTTATATAAGCAATATCGTCCTCAACCTTAATAATCTCCCATTTCAATAAATAAAATGGCTTAAGTGTATAACCATAAACCTTGTATATGAAGTAAGTACCTTTTCTTAACCATGGATAGGGCTGAGAAAATGACTTATATAAACTAGCAACAATCATTAGGGAAAGGAATAGAAAAATGAAAAGAGTACTTATTTTAAGGTTTCTTAACATTAATAGACCCCTTAAGTGCTTTAGAATACCCGTATGTTCTCTGAACTCCTGCATATGCCTGATAATGTTCATAATATATTCCATTTCTAGTTATTATTTCAAAAGTTCTCTCACATATACATACCGCTGTAATAGATTCCTGAGACGCGGATAATCTGAGAGAATTACCTGTAGTATATCCCTCAGCAGCAACGCCTGAATCCGTTCTAAGCACTACATGTAATGGACCATAGTAAAGAACTCCCAGCACGTTAATGTAGCTAGAGCCTTTAGCTTCTTCATAACCGTAGTAAGGAATATCGTCAGTATAGTAGCCCCAAACTTCAGCTTTAACATAGTAGTTTGGATAGGGGCCAGCTATATCCGAGTCATAGTCACGATATTCTTGCGCAAATACTTTAATTGCAGTAATTGAAAACATAGTTATTATTGCCGCTAACAGTATTGATTTGAAGAGAATTTTTAATATGTCTTTCCTATTCATTCTGTCACCAAAAGTATTATATTTTTCGAGTATATATATTACGGTGTAGTAATGGTCAAAAATATTGTCGAGGCTAAAGATTTGTGTAAAAACTTTGGTAAGATTAGGGCATTAGATCATTTGAATGCCATCTTTCCTAAGGGTATTTGCGGACTTATAGGACCTAATGGATCTGGAAAAACTACTTTTATCCATATCTTAGTAGGATTAGTGAAACCTGATAGCGGTAAAGCATATGTTCTTGGACATGATTCTCAGAAAGATTCGCTGAAAATTAGGAGAAGAATTGGAGTACTGCTCGAAGACGAGAGTTTTCCCCAGAATTTATCTGTTTACGAGTACTTGAGATATGTGAGTAAAATTAAGGGATACAGTATTAGAAAAACTATTAGAATTTGTAAAGAAGTAGGTCTTTATGAGTACTTAGATAGGAAGATTAAGACTTTGTCTGCAGGAATGTTTAAAATGCTTGGTTTAGTGCAAGCATTAATTGGTGACCCCGAATTAGTAATACTCGATGAGCCTACAGCGAATTTAGATCCCTTAAAAAGAAAAAGACTTCTCAACTACATTCAAAGAGTACACAGAGAGAAAAAAGTAAATTTCCTAATTTCTTCTCATGTTCTGCCTGAATTAGAGGAAATATGTAACTGGGCAGTTTTCATATACAAAGGAAAGGCAATAGATCAAGGGTATCTTAAAGATCTCTATGTTAAGTACAGTACTGGAATTTATGAAATTATATCTGACAAGCCTAAAGTACTGGCAGAGTATTTGAAAAGTTTTAAGAGTATAGATATTGTTGAAGAAAAAGACGATGTTTTGAGAATTAAAGTAAAAAACTATAGTGAATTGAAAAATGCATTATCTAAAGCACTTGCCGAAAAATCTATTCAAATAATTTCTTTTAGGCCTTTAGGAGGATTAAGAGAGGTGTTTAGCCGTGCTGTCGAAAAATATTCTGAGGTTATTAATTAATATAATGTCTCTTCAAATGAGCGTTACATGGTCTAGGCTAGTATTGTGGATAACTATTATACTGTTAATAACAATTACTCTACTCTATTATCAGTCAGCTCCATATACAGTAGATCCATATTCTGTGGAAATGAGTAAAATGGAAAGTTTGTCTGCTATGAGAGATGCCTTAGTATTATCTTCAATGATATATACGATGATTTTGATTATTATAGGTGTAATGGCGTGGACTATGCCTTTAAAAAGATGCCTTGTTAAGACATTTTTGTCTCTGCCTATCGGTAGGAGTGTGTTTTTTATAGGTAATGTTTTTAATATTTTCTTGCCACCATTTATTGTTTTCTTGGTTGCTCATGTTTTTGCAGGACTATATATTTTGAGCTATGTATCAGTTTTTGATTTATTGTTACTATTTCCGCTCATTCTACTAAATACTTTATTTATTGTGTCTATTGTGACACTAATTTCTCTTATAGTAAAGGATAGTATAGTGTCGCTTTTCTTGGCTTCGTCTATTTTTCTTTTACCTTATCAATTTCCCATGCAACTTAAATACATTAATTCATGCTACTTTTACACGGTAACTGTTGCTTACATATGGCACTGCGTAAAACATGTATCTTACTCTGAAGCTATAAACCTTATTGCAGTTACTTCTCTAGTGACTTCTATAGCACTGATTTTATCTTTTATTTATTTTCTTAAAATGGATGTTGATTAGGTGAGAATATGAAAGTTCAGAAAATAGGCGAAATATTAGTCATGTTGGGTATCGCGATTTTACTGTCTAATTTAATAAGGTCAAGTAACTATAGTGAATGTTGCGGTTTCTTGTTAAAGCCTAGTAAAGAGGCTATTGAGGGATTTAGACTTCCTCCGAGAAATATTAGGTTTGAGGTAAACGTCAAAGGAGGGAGTATTGACCTATACTTTTTGAGCGAAAATGATTTTAAGAAGATGAAGGAAGGGAAAGTTGCTTATATTAAGTATTTTCATAATATAACTAGTTTGCAATGGGAATTTACTGTTGAGCGTGGAAACTATTTTATTTTAATAAAACCTATTAAGTTTACTGATAATGAAGTGTTCGTCGAAGTATACTTGACTCTTTATGGTATAGAAAGAGATATGACCTATATTGGGTTTAGTTTAATATCAGTGGGAATAGCGCTAGTGTGTCTTACTAAAGTATTCAAAAGAGCTAATGAATTTAAATAATATAATTTCAATTTGTTAGAAAGCTGTGTTGCACAGCTTAAGGAAAGAAGTTATTTCAAGAAGGAGCGGCTGGAAGTGTAACGTTTATATAAAGTATATTTCTGAATATACTTGTGGAAAATATACTTGTCAGATATACTGACCTTGCTCGCTGGAGTAGAGTTGGGAGAAGGGTACTTGTGTATGGTAGGAGGAAAGTGGGTAAGAGTTTCTTTGTAAAGCGTTTTACTAAGTGGGATGCTTATTTTCACGTTAAGAGAAGTGGAGGAA
>QMRV01000112.1 GCA_003649445.1 Thermoprotei archaeon
CCACGTATATGTCGTAGTCCTAAATTCTTCAAGTTGGCGTATATATGAGGGCGCTACGCCGCTAGAAGTACCCGCAGGTCCAGGCGACTGGATTATTGCCTTAAGCCACATGGGCTACGGAGTAAAACAGGGCACGAGCATAAAGAAGACCATAGTAGTGACTATAAGAGGAGTCGTCTCTGGTCCAAGTCCCGGACTGAAGCCCTACATAGTGATCAAGGGGAGCGGCTATACTGTCTGCCCTGAGGAGAAAGTAGTTACTGCAGGAGGCTCTGAAACAAAGTACTCTGAAGCACTAGTCGAGAAATACAAGGTAGCCGAGAGGAGAATAGCGGCTGTAGAAGACTACTTCATGCTCGAAGTAGGCTACAGAGGCTAATTTTTAACACATTTCTTCTCCATGAATAGGAGAGCTCAAGTCTATACTCTAGACGCTCTAGTAGCCCTACTCGTCTTAGTTCTCGCTCTATCAGTTTGCCTGCAAATAGGCTACCTGAAGCCTCCTCAAGTAAAGTATCCTTCTGACGCCGAGAGAATACTAGGAATACTACTAGAATCTTATGAAATACAGAACGCAGTCTACAGAAACGACCCAGAAACTATTAAAGCCTACCTAGAATCAATGCTACCTAAAGGCGCAGAATACTTTCTAGCAGTATTTGATGAAAACTGGAAGCTCTTATTCAAGATCGGTGTAGAAGTAGACGGAGTGCCGGCAGTAGCTCAGCTTACAGGAGTAAACGGTACACTCGAAGTACGCTACATAGTCTTCAAGGTGAAGCTATGAGCAGAGGACAACTATACACTACAACAACGCTAGTAATAGCCACACTAGTAGTAGCCGCAACAATAATGGCAGTAGCCTTTACGCCGAGCCACATACCAGTAGCAGGAGTAGAATCAGTTCTGCTCAGAGGCCAGCTATACACACTAACCGTAAACACATTAGCTTACGCGAGTAGAGGCGGAGACTTCAAAACATTTCTAAGTCAGCAGCTAGCTAAAGCCAGTAAAGCATACATACCGGTAAAACAGGTGGACGTGAAAGAAGTCTCTATTAAACAAGGTTTATCGAAGTGTACTGTAGAGTACAGGACTCCATACGGCACAGAAAAATTCACGGTATATCTTCAAGTAAAAATACTAGATAAGAGGACTCGCCTCGATTCGACAACAGGACTCTACGTAGTAGAGTTAAATGTAGAGGCGTCCTGCGACCAGTACTATCCAAAGAAAATACACTTCTACAGCAGTACAGGCAAAACATCCTACAAGTGGACAGGACAGTACTACAAGGTAGCAGTATACTTGCAGGAGAAAAAGAAGTTCACTTTATATGCAGTAGACTGGCGGAACATAAGAGTCTACATTGAGGTGAATCCGTGAACACACTAGAATACCTACTAGTAATAGTAGCTCTGACAGCACTACTAGTAGCAGGAACAACAACAGCCATACAGCAGCTAACACGCACAAAACCGTCGTTCAGTTACCTCAAATTACACTTACTGATAGAAGTAGCCGCCAGCAAACCATACACAGTACTTGAGACAAAAATCTATATACCAGAAGGAGTTATCCTAAAGTTCACAGACAATAAAGTTACAGTAGAAGGCACAGTATTCGAATACACTTTAATAAAGAAACACGACTACTACAACATAGTAGCATACGCGACAACAAACACAATACAGTATAAGGTGAAGTTCAGTAACTTAGAGCTAAAAGGAGGGCATACATACCGCCTACTACTAAAATCGGAGCCCTCGAAAATAACAATAATGGTTTTGGATTATAATTGATTCGTACCAATTCTTTGAGCTTACAATTAAGTATTAATATTTTGTGAAATATTTATGATTTAACATGGTCTCCATATTACTTGAAACCAGATAAAATTAAAATATAACTAAAGAATTGAAGAAGATACGAAAATAGTAGCAGATAAAATGCTACGGTATTCTTGCCTTTCTCATAATATCTCAATAATCCGTAAAGTAACTCATTAAGGCTTAAGGGAACCTCATTGCCGTCTTCAAATACTAATATTGCTGGCGAAATACATACTTTTATATTGTCAATAAATGCTATTTCATCACGCTTTATTTTAATTTCCTTAATTCTGTTAGTTTTTTCTATTTTAAGTATTTTCGATAGTAAAGTAAGTCCTTTCTCATCAGTTATTATTGTTTTATTATTAAGGTCATAAATAAGGCGTAGCAATATTTCAGCTTTTCTACTCAAATATAAGTATAGTATATCTAAGTTAGCTATTGCTATAGCAATAATTCCCAGAATTATACTGAGTAGTGTAGATATTACTGGGATTGAGGGAATCTGTATGCTCATCTATACTATTTATAATATCCCGCTATTTAAACTTATAACAATAATTCAGTTCTTTATTCATGTACTTTAAATATTAAGAGATAATATCGAGATAGAAAGTTTATTACATAGAAGGTTATGGTATTTGGTATCATTAGGATTTTATGATGTATGAGTTTTTGTATGATATATGCTAATTTATAAGCTGTTTCTTCTTCATGCCTCATATCTTTGTTAGTAAGGAAGTGTATGTGGCTTTGAGGAAGCTGAAGGAGTCTCGTGGAGTAACCTATAGCGAGGTTATTGAGGCTATGCTTAAAGAAAACAAGGACATTGGGCTTATAATGGAAGAACAGTTGCATGTACTCAAGCAGATTTACTCGCTTTTACTTCGAATAGAAGAAAGGCTTGCTTCCACGAAGCCTCTTATTGTCGAAAAAGAATCTAAAGCTGAAGTGACTAAAGAGTTACCAAGTTTTATTGTAGATAATCCTTGGGTAAGTGTATTGGCGAGTAAGCGGAACTAGTACTCGATTCTATTAAGCAGATCGGCAATAGATAATACTTCACTCTTATTCCTTGTTTTCTTTTTCCTCAAGAAAGGCTTCCTTACATGCTTCTTTAACTCAATATTTTTCTCTATTGTCTTCTCAGGAGAACTCTTCTTTATTATCAGAGACTTTCTCTTTAGCGCTAAAGACCTTTTTACTGCAGTAGGCCTTGTTTTCACGGGCTTCTTTTCTATGTTTTTCTTACATCTAGTGTATGCTACGTGTATGGTTAATGGTATTAATGATAGCGCGAGCAGGGGTGCTAGCTGAAGCCACTTCACTGACACTTTTTCTTTAACCTCTATTACTCCTCCCTGAAAATTACACACATATTCTTCAGTAGTAGCTCCAATTAACTTTATTTTAATTAAGCCGTAGGGTACGTTTTCAACAACAATAATATTGTTTTCAAAGGAATCTACTTTAATTGAATAGTTGCTCGAGAGAATAGTTATTTCCGCTTTAATGTACTTAGGTAGCTTTAAAACAAGTCTACCTACTTTGACTTTAAGTCTATACGCGTGATTCGGCTCGGTAATAAACTCGTATACAGTAGTATTCTTTACAATTATTTTTACTAACGTAGGCTTGCTTATGTTTAGGTAGACGTGAGTCGAGTTAATTAGTATCGGGGAAGCTCCTTCAGCCACTACAGCGCATAGATCTGTTATTGTCTGGTTTTCTTGATTAAGTACAGTTATGTAGACTGGCTCACTTAAACAAGTAGTCAGCGTTGCCGATAGTAGGAGTAGCAGTAGCACTGTTTTCTGCATAATGTAGGAGTATTTTTAAATCAACTACAACCATGAGCCCCGCCATAATAGTGCTCTTATTGATCGCTTGTACTAGTCCGCTTCAAGGCTGTAGGTCTTACCTAGTAGTCTACGCAATTAAAGTGAGCTGTGCCTACCAGTTGCTTAAACCCTATTTAAGCGATATAGCGTACTACGCTGAGAAAACAGAGTACTGGGAATACTCTAGGAGCAATCTAAAGGAGCTGATTACAGCGTACTATAAGAGAGCATACGACTTAATTAAAGTGAATAAGATTGAGGAAGCATCATACTACTTAGCGGTTTCACTAAGCCTGCTAATAGACCTTATTCCACACAACTATTCGCTTAAAGAAGTTGTAGTCTACATTAAGACAGTAGACTTAAATGAAGTAACGGTTTTGGAAGGCTCTGTTGAAGAAATATTGAGCTACGTGGAGAACACTAAGCCAAAGAATCCTCGCGAATACTCTATAGTCTACTTATCTACAGCACTAAGCCTAGTCAATAAGCTTCCCTTAAGTGCATTCGAGAGACTACTGTTTACACCTGTGCTTAGAGAAATGTTCATAGCCTCAATAATATTCACAGCACTACTCTTCTCAATACTGTTAAGGAAAAAGGCTAGATTCGAGGGAGTGGGAATAGAGTATGAAAAACTACCTTAAACTACTCACATTAATTACACTAATTCTAGTAGCTGTAACAGTTTACGCCAAGCCAGTCGACTTAAAAGAAGCCTACAGGAAAGTAAAAGGTCTTGAAGCATACTGCCGCCTAGAAAGCTGTGAAGGCTTTCTTACAGTAAAAATAGTTGTTTCAGGAAAACCGCCCTACAGACTAGCAGTCAAGTATGCAGACAAGATACTAAACTATTCTTTCAGCCAAGACATCTACATAGTCGAAGTAAGACACAGAGAAGTAGGCTCACATACAGTCAAAGTAGTGCTAGGCGACAGCGCAAACCATACTGTAGTCTTCACGTTTCAGATAGAGTTTGCTCAAGTAAATGTTGAGTGCGGATACTACTACGCACTAATACCATTATTTTTCTTAGTAGCGCTTATACCAGAGATATTGGCGTATGCACCGAAGAAAACTAGAATTAAGGCTTCAGTAAACATATTCACAGCTTCTTCTTTCGCGCTACTAGGCTACATTACAATACCTAAAACAATCCCAGTAGACAATGTACTCTACGTTTACTCAATAGTAGCCTCCATTACAGTACTTTTAGCGGCGCTATTCACTAACATTAATGTGTTTAAACATACTCTAGAGTACTTAGCTATAACATGTCTACTTATAGGAATGACTGTTTACTTGGCAAATCCCTTGCCTCTAATAGTGGCTGGAGTAGGTAATGCGCTGTGGCTACTATGCGTAGTACTGTTTCCAAGCGAGTGGCGTAGCTTAGAGCGTTTAATAAAGTCGATTAACGTTCTATACGCACTATTCATGATTACAGCGCAATTACTAGTCAATACTGCTACAGAAATAGCAGCCTACCTTATTGAGCCCTCGTGGGGAATGGCGAAAGCACTAACAATAAACATTACACTAGTAGCAAACCTCTTAATGGCACTACCAGTACTAACACCACTATTCACACTAACAAAACTATACGCCACAACAAAACACGCAATAGAAGCAGAAAAAATAATAGATCAGCTGTCAAAAAGACGAAACTAAGACGTTTTCACAACCTATTAGTTCTTTGGCTTTTTGCAAGAATTCTGAGAGAGGCATTAGCTTATGATTCTTTAAGTCTAAGGTAAAGAACTCTACGCTTTTACCTGTTTTCTGCTCCCATCCTCTAATATTCTTCTTAATTTCCCAAAGATCCCTGACATGAAGTAAGAAAGTTAAGTTATCCAAAACTATATTTATCTTTTCTATGGAAGTTTTTTCGTATTTTCTGATAGTTTCATTTATTTTATCGCGAGGTTTTCTGCCTTCATTATCTTCATGGAATAAAGTCTCAACCTCGTAAGCTTCCCCTTCTATTGTGTCGTATACGTCGGGCGTAGCACCGTCAATCTTTTTTTCTGTCCATATTTTTTCTTCTATTTCCTCTTTAGTCCGTAGGCCATATTTTTCGGCTAATAGCTTTACAATAAATACTTTAATTTGGCGATGCAGATCAGATTCCAGTCCTTCGTGACGAAGTGTTGCATCAAGATATATTCCACTTTTTTCTCTCTCAAGAACTCTAAGATAATTTTTGTGTACATTTTCACAATATACATTAAGATCGTCAAGAGTAGTACCTCGCGGTCTACTACTGCCTCTAAATATTGCTTCAAAGTTGATATCTTCTGGAGATAATCCCCATGCTAATTCAGTGAAAATTCTTTTTTGCTTTTTCTCCATTTTCCTTGGATATACTTTAATAAAATTTAAAGGATGCTCTATATTCGCTGATAATTCTTCTAAATTTTCTTTATAATAATCGTAAAGCTCTTTATCTCTTGCCTTAAATATAAGAAAGCAAATATCACCTACAACAAATCTAAAAAGAATTTCTTTCAGATGTTCTGAAGAAATTACTTTAAATAC
>QMRV01000113.1 GCA_003649445.1 Thermoprotei archaeon
GGCAGAGGTACATACCATCTGTCTCCCAAGGGCTTAGTAGGTATCTTCCACTTTCTTTCAAGCGACGGTGTTACGTAGCCAGAAGCCTTTACTGCAGGATATATTCCAGCTATTACTACCGCCATCATTGAGAAAAGGATCGATAGCACAGGATAAGGCGAAGAGAAATCTACTGGATACATTCCTGGATAAACTAATGACACTATGTAGCCGAGGACCAGTGCTATTAAGTAGCCTACAGCTGCTCCAAGCACCGCGTAAACAAAGCCTTCAGAGAATATCATTGTGGCTACATGCATTGGCGAAAGGCCAAGAACACTATATATCCTTATTTCTCTTAGTCTCTCGTATACGGCTGCTATCATTACGTTGAGGAGAGAAAGCATTACTACAAGCAGAGGTATACTTATCTGGCTTAAGCCTTTGAGCTCATATCCCCTGATCCATCTAGCTAGACAAGTGCTATTGCCGTCAGAGTAGTATACTGCTAAGTAGCTTAAGTGTTCTGATATGTCTTTAGCGCCCTTCTCTATTACACTGATATCTGGTGATGTTACCGCTACTGAAACAATATATCCGCCTATACGTATAGCGAGATCATAGGGTACTATAATGATCCTATCTTTAGCTTTAATTGGTGATCCTGGCGGAGCTTCAGGATCTCTCGGCGTAATAAAGTCTCCGTCTATGTCTTGAAGATAATTGGTAACTATTCTTACATCAATTATCTTTACTACAGTGAGTTTAATTCCAGCTACATAGAGTGCACTACCTGGCTTAAGGTTTAGTTCTTCTGCTAAGTCATTTGTAACTATAGCGGAAAACATCAGTCCTCTCCACTCTACTTCCTTTAGTACGTCTCTTAACAGGGGTTCGTTGGAACAAACACCAACTATGGCTTTAGCGTATCCTAGTTCTCCTTTCTCATTCATTACGAAAACTTCTGGCGTAGGTAGGCGCAACCATACCCTCGGGCATACGGTCGCTTTTTCACCGAAGTAGCCCATAATGTACTCTAACAGTGAAGGCGATATCGACATTTCTTCGCCAGCTTTAATTAAGAGTCCTTGGTAACTCGGAGCAACAGGCATAACGTAAGTTCTATAGAAGTCGCCGAAACTCCAAGAAGTAAAGAGTACTAGCGACAGAATGAGACATACTACTGACGTTAGAGTTAGTACCGTTCTCATAGGTCTCTTCTTTAAGTTGCCTACCCCTATGGACAATGCAGCAGACATTATTGAGGATCTTGAAATATCAATGAAATGTGCTCCAATGAGTCTGCGCCTAATTTCCTTGAGGAATGAAATTACTCCCGTTATAATAAAGCCCAAGACAGGTAAAGTAAGTATAAACGAGAATATGCTCAGCGAAGCCATGACAGAGTTCCAAGCTATCCTCAAGCCTGGGTGTAGCACATAAGAGAGAGCTATGAGTAACGCAAGTATGCCTACAATACAGATTATTCTCTGTAGGCCGTATTTCTCGAAAATTAAGCGCTCAAGCACTAGCGCCGTGGGTATGAGCAAAAGTATCAACATTACATTTGTGTACACTATATTTACGTATACATCGCGCGTAATAACGTAGGCTTTTCTAGCCAAATACCACGACCTATATATGAGCGCATAGGCTTCAGTGAACTCTCCTTTCTTGAGTAGCTGGCAGGCTTGGTTAAAGGAGCTTACCGCTTCACTATAGTATTCTACGGCCCTGCCTACAGACCCTACCAGCGTAGGCTCATTTATCATAACATTGAGCTTTTCTCCAGCAAGCTTGATCATTTCCTCAGCATACTTCAGTGCAGTAACGCTCAAGTCTAGGTACTCTCCCTTTGATACTTTAAGTCCTCTCAGTATGCCTAGAGGCGCCTCTTCAGTAACACTCTTGAACACTATGTCTACGGGAGTATCAGGCGGAACATAGATTATAGCATCATAGCCTACAGCAGGGTCTCCTATACCAAGTGATATCAGCTGAGCTGTTAAAACAGGGTTAGGCGGAGTCGTTATGACATAGCCGTATTCTAGGAGCTCTGAGCCGCTTCTTGCGTCATAGATCATGAAAGATAGTGGCTCCATTTTAGCAATAAGCGGTGTCGTGAGCGTAGTCGGATCTATTGCGTCGTGAAGAACTATTACGCCGCACCTAAACAGCACTACGTTGACTGGGACTTTTCCTGAAGCTTCTTCGCTAGAACGCAACGTGAAGAGCGGCCCGTATGGCCATAGCTTTCTGCCGTAGTATCCATAGTCTGGAGCCCAGTTAATGTCTCCTGTCTTATTGTTTATTACAAAGGCCCATATCTGGTACTCGTAGGCTCCTAGCGCCCAGCCCGATGGCTTGACTCCAGGTATTTCGAAGTCTCCTGTACTGTTAGCGATTACTATGAAGAAGTGTCTAAGAACTCTTATTCTGTGCATTCTGACGTAGACTAAAATGAACTCATCTTTCTCCAGTACTTTGTTCCACTGGTAGTCGTACCACGCTTTAGAGTAGTTGTAGTAGCGGACTTTTCCTCTCAGGAACGCGAATCCCAGTGGAGCTGTACGAGAGTGTCCGTGCATTGTTCTTCTCAACATGCGGCTTGTAGATTCTCTAGGATCTGCGAGAATAATGTAAACTAGGCTGCAGAAGAACTCTGCTTGCGGCTTAATGTTAGCGAAATTAACTTTATCGATAGTATCGCATGGTGTCTCCCAAATTACTCTAGCCGCGTGTGCTGTATAGAATGTTAAAGCGAATATATTTACATGGTTGAATACTTCTCCTAAGTGGTTTACCTGAGAAGGCAGTCCTTCTCTCGTAAAACTAGCTATAGCGAAGTATACTCTGTACCTCCTGCCGGCAATAATATACTCTCGTGTAGCAGGCTCATACACTCCTCCAGCCTTATTCTTTATATAAGACTCTATGTCGTAGATGTTGCCTGCTCTAGTCCAGTCGAATCCTCCATAGAATGTGCCCTGAGTAACTAGCGCGACTGCGTGTGAGTCAGATGAGAAGTCTGGGACAAATACTGATATTACTTGGTCTCCCATTAAAGCCACTAAGCCTTTGCTTCCATTGAATATTGCGGGCTTATCCCAGTGCTTAAAGAACAGATACTCTGCAAAGTACCTTGCTCCAGCCATTCCTAAAGCCTGCCCAGAGAAGAATGCTAAAAGAACATTTCTCGTAGGCCTGTGTTCCTTCAAAATTCTAGCAAATTCTAAGAGTACTGCAGGGCTACATGCTTCATCGGCAGCAGGAGTTAAGCCAGGTACCACACCATATGCGTCGAAAGAAGTAGCTAGAATCACTATGTCACTTGAGTTACTTAAACCTTCTTTACCTGGAATTAAAGCAAATATGTTTTTGAGAGTCATTTTCCTCCAATACATTTTAACTTCAAGACGAGCAACGACGTCTACTCCCTCGGACTCAGCTTTCATCACTAGCTCAATAAGCTCCTTAGCGTCATTATATCTGAGCATGACTCGTGGGAACTTTATTGGAACCTCTAAGACCTTGTAGTCTCCTTCACCTCTCACAGTATAAAGAGGCTCTACGAACACTACCGCTTCAGCACCGAGGTTTAGCGCATACATCCAGTTGGACTTAGTATTATATTTCATTAACACGATGTTACCTGTAACGTTCTTTCCTTCAAAGTCTCTTACACTGCCTTCGCCCACGTAAATCAGCTTACCTGTAAAATTACCAGTACATGTCTGAACAAGATTAGGGAACAGAGCATATACTCTAAAAGTCTTCTTAACTGGAGACATTATAGTCAGCGTAGAGCCAGCATCATATGGTACAACAGCTTCATATGTCCAGATCCAAGTATTGAGATCAAGCTCTTCAGCCAAATACTCGTAAATATATTCGGCTGCCTTCTTGTAGCCCTCGTATCCAGTAAACCTGCTACCAAAACTAGAAAAGGCTTTGACATGTTTCTCGACATTACTCATATTAAGTGATTCTATAGCCAGCTTTGCAACATCATTAGAGTTCCAAGTGCTAGTTTCAGAAGGTGCCGAGATAATAGAAGTGTCTAGAGAAAGCATTACAAGTAGTATGACTAGACAGGTAAGTAACCTAGTTTTAGACATATCCATGTGAATCACCCGAGAAAAAATAAAAGTTTAACTCTTTATCCTTAAATAGGTAACGCTTCAATACCGTATCTTAGGTATAGTACTATTGGGTAGCCGAGGTTCCATAACAGCACTGAGCCGAAGAACATTCCTACAGCAAAGGGCACAGCGTACTCACTGTAAATCTTTACGCCGGCCACTTTGACTACAAGGAACTTGGCTATCAGCGCAATTATTACTGAGAAAGATGTGTAGAAGTTGTATAGTGTCAGCAAAGGTACTGCAATCGGGTTGATAATAAACCATGGGAATCTTGTTCTCAGGAACATTAGTATAGCGCCAAGAACAATACCTATAGCTGTACATGTACCAAATATCGGATCAGGTGGATTCTTTGTAGTAGTTACATAATTAGCTGCACCGAGACCGTTGTTTAATGCACCGTCCCATGAAGTCGTCCATCCATGACTCCAGTTGCTCATACCCTGCAGACCAATGGTATACCAGCCAATTACTACCGACAGAATGGAGGCTAGAATTACTACAGGAACCTGTATCTTGAATACTTCCTTGGGGTCTGTCTTTGTTTCATATGCTATCTTGTAGCTGAATATAGCTGGTACTAGTGATGAGTGTGGCTGGTAGCATGTAGCATTAGATACTATGTAGGCTAAACCATAGCCTGTTGTTGAAGCATGGCCTGCTACAGCCTCTGATACGTAGTATGCGAAGTGTCTGTCTGGATTTTGCATTCTGAAGCCCCATGGTAGCTGGTGGCAGCTCCATGCTTCGCCACTGAACCTCAGTACAGCGAACCATATTAGCAGTATGTAGAGTATGCCTAAGAAGGATGCTACTGGGTGTATTTCGCTGGCACACATCCATACAAAGAGCAGTAGAGCGCCTCCGAGAAGCATTAACCAAGCTACTCTAGGCGATACAGGCTCACCTTTCTCAGCAGGCTCACCTTTAAGAAATCTCTTGAAGGAAGCTATCCAGTCGTCTCTAGTGTACCAGAGTAAGTATAGAGCGATGCCAAAAGTCATTGTTAGGAATATGAAGTTATATGTACCAGCAAAGCCGTAGCTCACCTTAGTTAATGTTGAGTGCCATGCACCCCACTCGCTTGTAGGCTGTGATGGATAAATTCCTGTCGAAACAAAGACTGCCGGCAGTATTATTAGGAGTATTATGTGGAATAGCGTTGCTGTAAACAATATATCCAGTGAGAATAGGAAGTATAGTCCTACCTGTGACGGTGTTACGAAATAGGAGAGCACAGATCTCTGGAATGGCGGGAACTTACCCTGCCAGTCGATGTCACCTGGTATAACAAAGGGTGGGTGCTTGAATATATCCCCTGGGAATAAGTAGAATATCTCGTAGAATACTCCGAAGAAGAAGCCTATCCAGAAGACCAGAGCCTTCTTGCTCCAAAGTAGATTTCTCTTAGATCCCTCTGTTACTGGTGTTGAAATATAGTTAATCATAGCGAGTGTCGTCATAGTAACAGGATACGGCAGCTTCTCTACTTCAATCATTCTCTTCTGGAACACTAGCACTAGTCCGTAGAGCATTATATTGAAGAATATGTAGTACAGCACCCATGTAACGATAGGTCCTGTCCAGGCATCAGCGTAAGGAATAGTCCACTCAAACGGGTTTCTAGACTCCCAGTAAGCAGCCAGAATATTGTAATCCTTTGGAACCCAGTTGCTCGGAATGTACTCAAGCAGGTGCTTGAATTTCTCGGTACCAAGCATAGTGTTCATACACCAAGCCCATATTCCCCACCAGAATGTACTTGGCACTACAATGGAGGCTACTGCATAGACTATTGTCCACTCTTGTTTAGTTAGTGAGAACTTCTTTGATACTAGTGCCAATAAAGACACTATTATCATTAGCGGGAATAGTATTGTTTCCCATCCAAAGTACCAGCGCCAGCCGAGGTACACTAGGTAGTGGGTGAACCAGTATGGTGCTCCTGCGACTCTGGGGTGGAAGCTGTAGAAGAATATTGCGTAAGTCAATATTATTATTATTGCGGACAGTGTGAGTGACTTGGGAGTAATTCCTTTGGCTACAGCCTCGCTTTTAGCTTCAGTAGACATGTTA
>QMRV01000114.1 GCA_003649445.1 Thermoprotei archaeon
CATAGGTTGCTACAAATTCAAGTAAACAAAAAAGGAAAAACATGCATCAACAAGCCTCATATTAAGAATTTCTTTTCTTCTAATTATGGTTGAAAGTGAAGTTAAGCTTGTAAGCAAAATTATCTCAAAATACATTAAGGATAAACCAACTAGGATTACTTTAAGACTTGACTGGGAAAACAAAAATTCAACCATAATTGTTGAGGGAGAAAACCTAAACGAGAGAAGAAAAATCGGTAAAGAAATAAGCTTCTCATCCTTTGCTAAAGCAGTCTTAGAAGCTTACAAGAAAGAATATGGAGATTTAAACGTTATACCATAAGCTTCAGAAAAGAAACCTACAAAAACGATAAAGTAGCCCTAAACCTATACCCAACCGAAAGCACAGGAATCTTCGACATCTTCATAGCATACAAATAAAGGTCTAAACCAAAAGTCTTTAGGACTTTAACTTAAATCTCTAGAAATCATTCCTTTCCAACACTTGAGGAATGCTTTAGTGTGAAAGCTATTAAGAAAAGTTGGCAAAATTGGTTGGAAATGTTAAGAAGGTGGAAATTGTTTAAGTAGTTTCTTCAATTGTTTTATCACTTTCTTTTTGTCTTCCTCTGTGTATCTTGTTGTTCCAAAGATTCCTTTCCAACTATCTAGAAATGTAGCCTTTCTAATTTCTGGTATTATCTTTTTCTCAAGCTTTGTTTTGAATATTTCAGGGTGCGGAAGTATTTGTCTAATCCTTTTCTCAAGCCCTACTGGGATTCCATTCTCATGGACTAGAGAGGCGATGTCCCTTACATCTGAAGCTCTTGAAGAAACAACTTTCATGATAAAGTAGTCTGGATAATCGGGAACAGGGATATCAACTGGTTTTCCAGCTATAGGTATGGAAACAAACTTCCTATTCTCAATCATATTTTTATCTATCAGGATTATCTCTTCAGCTTCCCTTCCTCTTATCTCTCCTTCCATGAAATCCATTGAAACTTTAACCCTAGCCTTATCATGCTTCACAAATTTTATACACCTTAAAAAACCGTATGTGTTAAGTTTCTGTTCTTCTTCAACTGAATAATCTGGTAAAATTTTCTTTAGCCTATTGATATTCCAGCCATTCTTTTTTCTTAGGGCAAAGTCACAGTCTCTTGTGAATCTTGAGAGCGAAATGAAGGCTCTTAAAGCATATCCACCAACCATAACCAATTCAGGGTTGGTGAAACCGTCCGTATTTTCTGAGAGATGGAGTATTGTCTTTAAAATTTCTTTCTCCCTTCTCTTCATCATACCTATTGCTTTAGGCAAACTCAACCACTTTACCTACAGCTTCCTCCACCAATTTCCTAACATCTTCCTGCAAGTTTACGGCTTTAACCCTAAAAATCTGCTTGTTTAAGTATTGGTTGAACAATTTACAACCATATTTTATTGTCGTCCACACACGTACATTAGTTTTTGATATACGCTTCCATCTCCCCATTTCCTTTAACTTATTGAAATTGATCTCGTCTTTTCTAAAGTATAATGTTGCGAATGCATCTGCAAATGACCATTCAGACATACAGTTGACTATACAGGACTCAGGTGTTTCGATAAACAAATCGTTAACTTTTCTGTATTCATACGGTATTTTTTCATGGTATTCAACTTCAAAATTCCAACCCATTTCCCTGGCAAAACTCTCCAAGGCTTTTTTATAGGAATAGTTTTCAACAGCCAAACGGTATAAATCTCTATGGATGAAATCGTAGTTCCACAAGCTTGCAGCAGTCTGCTTAATAACAACTTTAAATCCTTTATCTGTTGCTAAAAATTCCCAAACATCCCTATGCTTCTCTGGAATGTAATACCAACCCCAACCAACCCTTCTTATCCCACCTCTTTTGCTTAACCTGTACAAATACTCCCTAGCCCTACTGTGAATTCGCCTAACATCGCTAACAGTAAACAAGCTACCAGACCATTTCCTTTCCAAAGTTGCCTTAAAATTTTCTAAGTACATCTTTAGTCACCTTTAATATAGATATGGCACATAAACATTTAAAACTTTACCACTTTAAATGGCATGTTAAATTCTCAAGAAATAACGGAATCCTACACTTTTACGTGAAGCAGATTTTGTTTCCTGCTGTTTGCTGTTTATGCTTACAGCATACGAGAAGCGTCTTTACTCAGAGGATTTTGTTGAGCTTAGGGTTAAGAAAAAGTATGAAAGGCTAGATAGCTATGTTAAATGTTTGGTTTGTGGTGCTAAGCTAAGGCAAGTACATCCAAACCATCTAGCTAAACATAATCTAACAGTAGAAGAGCGCACGTTAAAAACAAGCGTATCCTACTAATCGAAGGCAAGGTGGTTGCAAGCTGTGACGCCTTAGGGCAACTGTTAGTTTACAAGGAGGTCCTTCTCGAAGACTGGGCCAGCGTTAGAGTTTCTATGGGCTGGTTGCGAGGAGCTTTGAACCGTGGATTGAAGAAACTTGCAGAAGGCTCGGGATCCTGATTTATAGGGTGTAAATTTTTAGAAAAACTTAGATGGCTTAGCGCGCCATAAATATACTTCACCATGAGTTTCTTGAGTATTTGCTTTCCAAGTCAACCCAACCATACCGCCTCCTAATCAACAAGCTAATAGAGCGCGCTAGGGTGTTGCTAAATTCTGGAAGTTGACACTTATATGCATATATCTGGAAGTGGGATAAATAAGAACGATTATAAAACCAACATAAAAATTAACACAAAAACATCAAAATAGCAACAAACTAGCGCATCCTCCTTATCAAATTTTTTCATGCCTCCAAGACAAACTACGAGTTCTCAACCCCCCGACCTTTTCTAGAAGAGAATAATGTTCGCTTACGCCTTTGAAGACTGTGCGGTAGGTTGAGCGAGGTAAATGCTGTTTGGACTCCTGTCCTTCAGAGGAAATCTTTAATGCCTCTCCTGGAAAAATAAAGATAACGGACACTAAAATGGCTGGCAAAGACCGTTTAAGAGTTAGAAACACTTTTAAGCTAACGTTTGAAATTCCAGGTCCAGGGAAATTTCAACGTAGTTACCCCGTTGAAGTTCATGAATATATCGGAGGGATAGGTTTTCAATACCTGCTCCTAGATGAAAATCCTGATAATTTGGAAAGGATTGCGCCGATGAACTTGCTAGAAGAGTACTCTAGGCTTGTCGGTAATATCTTGGACGAGTTGAATATAAAACCCAAAGCTCTAGTGATTGGAATCAAAGAACCTATCAGAATAGGTTTCGCAGGTTATGAGGGTATAGCAATAGTGGGCAAAAACAATATGGCTTATATCGAGCTTGGGGTGTCTTTGCCTCTTTCTGATATACTTTCCAAAGGTATATCACCATTTGGGAGGGAATTCTATGGCATGAGTTTATGCATGTTAAATATGTTTTTGAGGGGAGATGGCCTACCATATGGCCCTTTTATCCCAAGGAAGCGGGAGACGTTTTACTGAAAATAAGGTTCGTTTAATGAATGGTTTTAAACCTTTTAAACGTGAAGTATGTCCAAACTGTGGAAGCAGGCTTGAAAGAATTACTGTTGAAGATAAAGAGTATTTTACATGTCTAGTTGAACCTGAACATTATTTGAACGTTGAGCCACCAGACTACGTTAAATGTTTTAAAACTGGAAAAATTGACTGGGTCAACAACATGGTTCAGGTTTATGTTTTAAGAAGTCAAATTGAAGGTGAAAACCTATGAGTGGGGAAGTTGAACTTTTAAAAGCCTTCTACAACCTTAGAAACATATTTTATCCTGTACAGTTAACTGTTGAAACTAAGATTGACAGTCATAAGGTTACAATAAAAGTTCAAGGTAAAACAACCAGTGAAGCCTTAGAAAAACTAGAAGAAGTGGAAAATAAGCTGAAACAAAAGTATCAACAAGAAAACAATTTAAACCTTAAACATAGAAGCTTTGAAGCTAAAAGACATAAGTAAGATGAAGATGTACTACCTTAACAATTTTAACCGTTAAAATTGAGAAAAACGGGATAGAGAATCACCAGGGAAAGGGAAAAAGCCCTAGTGCACTCCAAAGGACTTACAGGCTTGCCTTTACGCTTGTTAATTACAGATCCAACTTTTTCCGCGCACTATAATTAATGATTAATTAGTGTGTAGTTTTAATAATTTTTAATTAGTGGTGATTAGGGGTGTGATTATTGTTGGAGGTAGCTAGGAAAGAAATAAGTAGGCAAAGGTTTAGGGCATTTCTTAACGGTTTCCTACTAGGTTCAGGTACTAGTTTAATATTATATTCCAGCTACTTCTTCTGGATTGTATCGTGGCTTGTTTATACTAAAGTGGATTGGAATCCAATGTTTGTATCTACCTTTATTTCTTCAATTGGAGTTACATTCATCATTCTTAGTCTTTTTATGGAGATATTTCAAAGAAAGAGAAATTTTGAAAAAAAGTTAAAATCAATTTATTGTAGAACTTTCAGTCTTGGAGGATAATCGCTTTCCTGACTCCATATCTCCTGATTATTTAACTTAACAACTATGTAGTATCCCCTCAGTTTCCAACTACTAGCTTCACTTGGATGGAAATAAATAGTAAAGATTTTTTGATCTCCTACAGGAATGTTAACATAAAAAGATTTGCTGTAAACAACCTTATCTGGCCATAAAGGAATATCTTTCTTAACCTGAATTTCCATTTTTCCTGAAATACTGCCTTTAACAACAACTGTTGCTTTAACAGTTGAACATAAATGTATGGTTGTTGATTCCCACCAACCACTTACCAGCTTTGTTTCAGGTCTACCCCAAGGAGGCTTCACAGGGAGAACATAGAAACCTTCATAATTATATGGTATCTCAACACTAAAAACCCTTACAACTCCAAAAAATTTTATTGGCAAAATAACATATCCATTAACCCTATAGTCAACTACATTATCTCCACGTACTAGCAAATCACCAATCAAACTTAAAATATCTGAACTTTCAGTTTTTAGTTTAAAATCTAATGATGTCTCAGTTTTTGGGGCAATATACAAGTTCTCAACAAATCCTTTTCCAAGAAAAATTTCTTCAACATAAACCGTATAAGTAATTTTATCTAAATCTACACCATAACCTGAAGGATTATAAACCTTAATTCTAAATGTAAACTCAACACTATCTGGATAAAAATCCCCAATTAAAGGATTAAAACCTTCAAACCTAACATTAGCAACACTAGCCTCTTTAAGACTTATACCCTTTGCCACCTCATACAACTGGTAAAAATAAAAACCAAAACCAGTAAACAAAATAACAATGAAAACAATAACGAATACTTTTGTTGCCTTTTTCATAGGAATCAACCCTAGAAAGTAAAGCTTGATTTACTAAGTCTTCCTATACCCTAGATATAGATAACTAAGGCAATAAACGTAGAAGTTTTTCCGCAACAATTTCTCTTTTAGCATAACAGTAAACATCAAAAAACACACCAAAAACAGCTAATCCAATAAAAATAAAAACTAAGAGGTTGAGTGTGTTAATTAGAGCACTAGACCGCCACCATATTCTACTTACCTCCGCTTTTAGCCACCAGAATAAGCCAGCAAAAATAATACAGATTATTAAGCCTAGAATTGTCAAAGCAATATTGTCAGATGTCCACGAGGTGTCGCTTACTACTCTCGTTCCTGAGTCGTATGGTATAAAATGAAAGCTTATTATCTTCTTATAAGTTTTCGGCGAACAGCCCCATAATGACCCTTGCTCTATCACACTATACGCTTAGGCGGATCGTCATCAATTATCCTTACATTCTCCCTTAACAAAATATCTCTGAGGAGTTCATAAGCTTCTTTATTTGATAATTTAGTAATTCTCTCCATCATACTGTATCTTTTCTTACTTTTGGCTTTAATCTTTTTTCTATCCAAAAAATTAAAAGCAAAACAAGAAACATCGTATTATTGGTGGTATTGATGATTATAGGTATAGAATGGATAGAACTTTTTATAGTAATTGGTTTTATTCTTGGTTTGTTTTTCATTATTAGAAGAAGAAAACAAAGATACAAAAGAATTGAAAACATTATAATATCTACCATCCGATCAAAAAACGGAGCTACTCTTGATGATTTCATAGTAAATACTGGTTTATCCGCTGAAGAAATATCAAAAATTGTTAGAAAACTCCTTTCAATGAATATTATAAAAGCTATTGAAAAGG
>QMRV01000115.1 GCA_003649445.1 Thermoprotei archaeon
GAGTAAGTATGAAATGATAGTTGACGCTTTAATAATTTTGCTTGAAATAATTTTAATTATTTCGTTTATTTCGGCCAGTCATGAATACGCTAACATGTTTTATGATAGGGAGTGCTGGATTGAAATAAAGGCCTGTTTAGTTTACAAGGATGGCCGAATGGTTGAAGTTGTTTCACATGTTTGGATCAACGGCGGTTTCGACTACGCTAACAGGCCTTTCAAGTTTCGCTGCGGAGAAAAAGTTTCCTTCACCGCTCCTTCAAGCCTCTACGGTTTCAGGTTTGGTTTTTGGCAAAGAGAAGAAGGCCCTACTTTCCAGGGTTTAATCGTTACTAACCGAACCCTTACAGTTGTTGCGGATTCTCCTAAGCAGGTTTGGTGGATGAATTTCGTGGAGGAATAGTTATGGGTGAAATTAAGCCCGAGCTAGGTTTGAAGGAAAGGGATTGGAGAGGTATTTTAGCAGTTGCTTTCCTAATGCTTTTCGGAGCGTTTGTTATCTGCCTTATGTTTCTAAATATTCCCGCTGAAGATAAAGGTGAAATTTTAAAATACGTTGTAGCGGGTTTTCAAAGCGGACTAATGGTTATTCTAGGTTTCTACTTTAAGAGAAAGGTGTAGAACATGAGTGATTGGAAAGTTTTAGCAGTGCTTTTCCTCCTATGGTTAATTGTTGTCGGCGCTATTTTCGGCTGGAGCATATATACATTATCTAATATATTGTATAGGTTTTATTGCGGAGAAAAACTTGGCTTTTGGGATTTCTTCTGGGGGCTTATTGGTTTGTTTATTTTCCTTAGGTTTACGTTTTCAGGGCTTGTCAACGTGAAGGCGAAGCATGAGGAAGAATGGTAAGCTAAGAGGAGTTGGTGATGACTGTTGTTGACACTACTTTGTTTAATGAGAAATACGATGTTAGAGATTTTGTTATGCCTAAAAATCCTGAGATAAAGGAACTTGCGCTTAAAATAGCTGAGAAAGCAAAAAGCAGACACGACTACATTGTTAACGTTGCTAAGTGGATTGCCGAAAACATAGAATACCCTTACAACTATAAGGGTAAGCCTTCAACCGAGAGAATGGTTTTCGTGTTTAAATGGTGGAACAGGCTTTACCACTACGAAAACTACGTTGAATACGCTTGGCTTTTCCCCAACCAGGTACTGCATGTTGGTAAGGGAATATGTGTTGACACCGCTAACCTGGCAACCAGCCTTTTAAGGGCAATGAAGTTTGAAGCATACACGGTTCTAGGAGCTCTTCTTAAGCCTAGGAGAAAACATGTAATAGGTTTCCACGCGTGGACAGAGGTTTACGATGATGAATACGGTAAATGGCTTATTATTGAAACCACAACGCATCCTAACCACGAGGTTTTCCCTAAAGAAGTAGGTGTTTCAGGAGAACTAGGCGTAATCTATGATGGTTTCGCATGGTTTAACGAGAAAGTTTACCGCGAAGATTTGAAGAAAATAAAACGCTACGGTGCTAAAATATATGCGTAGAAAAGGACTAGGTCTTCAACTGTTTCTTCAGGAAGCACCTAAGTTTGAAGGTAGAAAACAGCTTATCTTATGGAGGGTTTTCGGAGTAAACATTGAGAAGGAGATTAGAAGACAAGAGGAGCTAATGCGCCAGGTTTTGGAAAAGAAAAGGCAAAGTGATGACTTTGAAAATTGAGTTCATAATTAACGATGACTAAAAAGATTTCACCGCCTGCTACGATGAAGAAGAAGACAAAATGAGAATTAACATTACCAACCCCGATTACCTTCTCGAAGAAGTTATAGAAGACATTATAAACATTGCTTCAATACATGAAGTAATCCATAAAGTATGCCCCGAATGTTCGGAAGAACAGGTTAGAACGTTGGTTGCTTTAATATATAAGGAACTAAGATACGGGTAAGCTATGCGGAGAAATAAGAGGAGAACAAAGAAGAAATGGAGCCAATACAGGATTTACAACCTGTCGTTTAAAACGAAACCATATCCTATAGGTGAACATGTTTTGACACCCCCCTCCCCCCTGTCAGCTATTTCCTCAATGTTGAAAGTGTTGGAAAGCAAACCAATAGACACTAAAGCAGTTAGGGAGAAAATGATTAGAAACCTTGAACAGCTACTAGACTTTGCCCATAGGAAAGCAACTGATCCCGAATTAAGCCCTAAAGCCCGACAGTCTTGGGCTAGGCTTGAAACATATATTGCTCAAACCTTAAACTCCATAGTTAACGATTACGACATTGTATCGATTAAGAAGAAGCTTGAGGAGCTTAAGAAGATTGCTGAAGAACTTGACCTCTAAAATAACCTACGGTATAAGACAGATCGAAGAAGAAATAGAAAAGCTTCGGCGGAAACTTGAGAAAGCAAGGAAAGAAAAAATAGAGCTTTCACCCGAACTCCTAAACGATCCCGTAATTTTCGCTAAACAACTCCTAGGGTTCACACCTACTTTTTACCAGGAAAAACTGCTTAGAGACATGAACAAACGAATTGTCGTTAGAATGTCCCGCCAAGCGGGGAAAACGACAACAATAGCTGTTAAAGCAATATGGTTCGCCGTAACCCATCCTAAAACCCTTACTTTAATAATTGCTCCTTCGAAAAGACAGTCAATGATTATGATGGATAGGATTCAAGGATTCCTAATGTCTCTACCGAGCTCCTTAAGGAGAAAGCTTGTCTACAAAATGCTTAGAACAGTTATTTACTTTAAAAACGGATCGCAAATAGTTGCGCTCCCATGCTCCGTTCACCTGCTAAGAGGCTACACTGCACACATGATTTTAGCTGATGAAGCAGCTTTCTTCCGTGATGATGAAACAATCTTTTACTCTGTCCTTTACCCTATGTTGTCAACGACAGATGGATGGCTAATAGTAAGCTCCACTCCTTGGGGTAAAAACTCTGTCTTCTACCGTATGAACCAGGATCCTAACTTCAGCAAACATGTCGTAACATGGAGGGACGTTGTAAAATCAGGTTTGATCAAAAAAGAGTTTATCGATGAAATGCGTAAGCAACTGCCTGTTGAACGTTTTAAAATGGAGTTCGAAGCTGAGTTCATAGAAGATGAAGACGCATGGTTGAAACAAGACCTCTTAGCTAAAGCAATAGACCCCGACTTAGAATACGTTTCCTTCGAAACCCAAGCTAAAGGAACATTCTACATGGGAATAGATTTCGGCAAACACCAAGACTACTCGGTTATAACCGTTGTTAGAAAAGACAATGATGAAACGCTAAGAGTGGTTCATGTTAAAAGGTTTCCTCTTGAAACCGCATATGCTGCTGTTATAGGTTACGCTAAAACCCTTTCTGAAAGATGGAAACACATTGTAAAAATATATGCTGACGTAACCGGCGTAGGAGACTACATTGTAGAAGACATGAAGAGAGCAGGGCTAAACGTTGAAGGAATATACTTTACAACGCGTGTTAAAGAGGAAATGGCCAACTACATGAAGTCCCTTTTCGAACAGGGAAAATTAAAAATCCCCTACGATCCCGAGCTCCTAGCTGAGCTTAACGTTGAAAAATTCGAGCTAACCAAAGACGGCCATATTAAATTCTACCATCCGCAGGGCACACATGATGACCGCTTCTGGAGCTTGGCCTTAGCAGTTTACGCTTCCAAAGAAGAAGGTGCTGCAATTGTCCGCATTAAAAAAGTTGTTTAGAAGAAGAAAAGCTTTCGCATTAAAGGTTAAATCCGTTTTCAAGAGGAGAACGGAATGGGCTTAAAAGAGCGTATAAAATCACTGTTTATACGTGAAGACAAAGCAGTTATTTCACCTGCTGCTCCATTCTATCGTTTCGGAGAACCTCATCCATACAGTTTCGAAGACTATGAAGAATTTTACAAAACAGACCCCGTAGTTAGAAGCTCCATAAACATTTTAGCTGAAATGATCGTAGGCGGAGGATACCATTTAGTAAGCGAAGACGAGAAAGCTGAAGAAAAAGTTTCCACGTTCCTAGATAAGGTTCATTTTGAAACCCTTATTCTTGAAGCAGTAAAAGATATGTTCGTATATGGTAACGCCTTTATTGAGAAGGTTTGGGAAAACAATGAGCTAGTTAAGCTTAAGCTCCTACCTCCTAAAACAATGAGGGTTCTAAGGGACAAATACGGTAAAGTAATAGGGTATGTTCAAGTCGTTAACGGGGAAACAGTTAACTTCGAACCCCATGAAATAATGCATTTAAAATATGATCCAATAGGAAACAGCGCATACGGACTATCTTTAATACATCCTGTTGTTGAGCTTTTAAGAATAAAGAAACAGGTTATAGAAGACATTGCCCTAATTCTTCACCGTTACGCTGCTCCTAAAATTATTTGGAAAGCACCTAACCCTTCAGCAGCTAAGGAACTTGCCGATACTTTAAGCGTTCTAGCACCCGACGAAGACATAATAGTTACCGACAATATTGAAGCAGAACCTATTAAAATAGATCCCCAAGCACGTTTCGAATACTTCATAGAATACTTGGATAGGCAGATTTTCGAAGGACTAGGAGCCCCCCAGCTATGGTATATTAGAAACGCTACCCAAGCCTCCGCCGAAATAATGAACGATATTGTTAGCAACAGGGTTCAGGCTATTCAAAAGTATTTGAAAAGAGAAATTGAAGAAGAAATAATTAAGCCTCTCGCAGGGGATAAGGTAAGGTTTGAATGGGGTATTCCTAGAAGCGAAGTTGAAATACTTAACATTTCAGATATCGCGAACCTTGTACATGTAGGGGCTATAACGCCGTTCCAGGCTCAGGAGCTTCTCATTAAAATGGGTATTCCGCTTCCCAAAGAAGAAGTCGAGTCTTTAAGTGAAAGCCTGTATAATACATTAAATATTATAGTGGAGCAGGTGTTTCCTAAACCGCAAATAATAGATGCTGGACCTGAAATCTGGTATGTTATTTACCCATACGACTACTTTGCCCCCAACACTTTGAGGAAAATAACTTTAGATAAGGCGAACGGAGTCTACATGGTTGTAGGTACAATGCCTAAGCTCGGTATGAGGTTTATTCACAAGTTTGTTTTCCAGAAAATCAAGGGATGGGATGAAGGAAAAGTAAGAGACTACATTAAAGCCCATTTCTCATGGTGGTAAGCGGTTGGAGCTTTTCACCCTAGAGTTTTTCATTGAATGCTTCATATGCTCAATATTTTGCTTCATGATAGAGCATTTTGTTTGGCATAGGCTCTACGAGAGGTTAAGGAAATGCCTAAGCTCCCGGAAGAAAAGTTCAAATGGCTAATGGAGTTCAAGGTTAGCGAAAAATTCGTAGACAAGCCTTTGAAAATAACAGGTATCGCTATTAAAGCAACTAAATCACGTAACAACAACATTTACCTTGAGGAGGAACTTAGAAAAGCAGCTCCAAGCCTCATAGGTAAACCTGTCTACATTGAACATGTTTCAGCAGATAAAGCAATAGGGAAAGTTGTTAACGCATGGTGGGATGAGTCTGAGAAAGCAATAATGTATGAGGCCGAAATATACGATGAAGACATTATTGAGAAAATAAGGAAAGGACTAATAAAACACGTTTCAATAGCAGCAGACTATAAGGTTTTAACCTACACTCCTGAAGGACGGTTACCTAAAGGCCTTGAATTCTACGAGCTCTCCCTAGTTGCGGTTCCAGGTATTCCGGAAACAAACATTCAAATTATTGAGAAATTGGAGGCTAAAATCATGGAGTCTCTTAAAGCAGAAAACACGGCAAACATGGGTGCAACTATGGAGCCTAAACCGAAAGTTCCCAAGCCTAAACCTGAGGTTCCGGAGCCAAAACCCGCTGTCGTAGAAAACAAAGAAGAGAAAGTAGAGGAGCGGATGAGCAAAGAAGAGAAAGAAGAATGGTTGAAAAAGCTTAAAGCTAGAAGCAAAAAATACGGCATAAAGTTCTTCGAAGACATTGTTGATTGGAAATGGAGAACAGTAGATGAAGGAAAACTAGCTGACCCCGTGAACCTTCATCTACCGGTTCACGACGCAAACCATGCTAGAGCAGCGGCTTCACTGGGAGCCAAGTATCTTAGAATCCTCTATAAGAAAGACCCTGCTTCAGCTAAGAAGGTTTGGCAGCGTTTGAAAAGGCTTCTGAAACCCTACGGTTTAGAAA
>QMRV01000116.1 GCA_003649445.1 Thermoprotei archaeon
AAAAACATCTTTACCTTCAAAGTAAACATGGCCTGCTGTAGGTTTAAGTAGTCTGAGTATTAGTCTTCCAGTAGTTGTTTTTCCGCACCCAGATTCTCCTACAAGACCTAGTGTTTCACCGCGTCTAATTTCAAATGTTACCCCATCTACTGCCTTTACTTTTGCTCTAGCAAAAAATATTCCTCTTATGGGGAAGTATTTCTTTAAATTAACAACTTTAATTAGTGTTTCACCCAAAACATATCACCTAGTTTATTTAACATAGAGCCAGCAAGCTACTTTATGTCCCTCGGATACTTCAACTAATGGCGGTTCCTTACTCCTACATACTTCCATCATGTATTTACATCTCGGGTGAAACCTACAACCGGGAGGTGGACATATTAGGTTTGGCACTGTCCCCGGTATCGACTCTAATTTCTCTATTTTACTTAGCGGATTAGGTACTGCTTTCAAGAGGCCCTTAGTGTAGGGGTGCAGTGGGTTCTTAAATATCTCCATTACCGGGCCTATTTCAACTATTTTACCTGCATACATTACTGCTACTCTTGTACACATTTCTGCAACAACGCCCATGTTGTGTGTTATTAGCAGTAAGGTCATTTGCTCGTCTTTCTTCAGTTTTCTCAGCAAGTCAAGTATTTGGGCTTGAATAGTAACATCAAGGTTTGTTGTAGGCTCATCTGCAATTAAGAGTTTAGGTTTATTCGATAGAGAAATGCCTATAACTACTCTTTGCCTCATACCCCCTGAAAGCTCATGTGGATAATTTTTGACCCTTTTCTCAGGGTCAGGCATTATTACTGATTTAAGAATGCTTATCGCTTTCCTGAAGGCCGTTTTCCAGTCCGCTGTTTTATGTGCAACCATAGTTTCTGCTATTTGGTAACCTACCGTGTAGAGAGGATCAAGTGAAGCTGTAGGGTCTTGGAAAATGTAGGCTATTTCTCTACCTCTGATTTCTCTAAGCTCTTCCTCGCTTAAAGTCATAATATCTACTGGTCCGCTATCCCTGTAAAATATTATTTGGCCTTTAACTATTCTTCCGGGAGACTCAATGAGCCTAGTTAATGCTCTAGATGTTACGCTTTTACCGCAACCTGTTTCTCCAACAAGACAGAATGTTTCTCCCTCATATATTTCAAATGAAACCCCAGAGATTGCTTTCACTACACCTGCATAGGTGAAGAAGTGAACATGTAAATCTTTTACTTCAATTACTTTTCTTGCCGGAAACATTGTCATTGACTTGAACCTCCCTCTTCAGATGAAGGTACTGGTTTCTTCTTTTTAATCTTAAACTCTATGCTTCTCCTAGTTCTTGGATCCAAAATGTCTCTAAGAGCATCGCCTAACAAATTCCAACCAAGTACTGTAAAAAGTACTATGGAACCAGGTATAAGTACTAGCCACCAAGCACGCGGAAAGAACTGGCTACCATCATATACTATTCTTCCCCAGTCCGCAATGGGCGGTACAGCGCCTAAACCTAGAAAGCTTAGTCCTGCCTCCATAAGTATAACACCACCGAAATCAAGAGTAATACATACAAGAATAGGGCCTAAGATGTTAGGGAGTATGTGTTTAAACATTATCTTGAAATTACTAAGTCCCAATGCTTTAGCAGCCTCAATGTATAGGCTTTCACGAACGCTTAATGTGCTTCCTCTAACTATTCTTGCATACATAGGCCACCATACTATGACTAATGCTAAAATAACTGATAGCAATCTTCCTAGGTTTCCTACTTCCCTTTTATCTAATGCAAATAGCCAAAGAAATATTTGTTGAAGCCAAGGATTATTGGACAGTAATGCATCTATTCTTTCGGGTAAAACAGCAGCAAACGCTATTGCCAATATTAAAGCAGGAAACGCTAGGAATATATCAGTAATTCTCATTATTAATTCATCTATTTTCCCGCCGTAATAACCCGCTATTAACCCTAAAAGGATGCCTAAGGGTACGCCTAGAGTCATGGTAATTATTGATATTACTAATGAGACTCTAGCACCATATAATATTAAGCTCAGAAGATCTCTACCATAATGATCTGTGCCAAGTATGAACGTTACAGTTCTGCCAAGAGATTTTAAATATACTGTGGTACCAGGTGGCTTTACAAAAGTTTCTTTAGGAGCTTCTAGCGATGGGAAAAAATTATATTTAAAGGGAGCTATGATGGGGCCTATGATCCCTAAAGTTATAAATGTGATAACAATGATGAGGCCTACTATTCCCAAGGGTGATCGATTAAGCGCATAAGCCATGAGTTTCCATTCCTTCACTCGAGACCTATTTGTAAAGTACCATCCTGGCTTAATTTTATCTATTATTTTTGCTAATCCATCAATTAACTTGTCAGAAATTTTGTCAAGAAATTTTCTCTCATATTCCTCTGCCATTTGCTTACCCCTTAATATCTAACTCTGGGATCTATTATTCCGTATAGTATATCTATGATAAAGTTTATTGTCACGTAGATTAGCGCAAAAACTAACGTTATACCTACTATGGCTGGAAAATCTAAGAATATAATAGCCTGTATTGCATATCTTCCTAGACCCGGTAACCCAAATACCGTTTCCGTAATTGGAGCGCCACTAAGAAGGCCCCCAAACTGAAGGCCTAATATTGTAATTACCGGAACTAAGGCGTTCTTAAAAGCATGTTTCCATAGCATAGTCCTTGTAACCCCTTTTGCTTTGAGAAATACTATGTAATCTGAGTTTAGAGCCTCCAGGAACGAATTTCTAACAAACCTTGCTATAACTCCTGAACCCATGAAACCTAAGACAAAACCGGGTAGCCAGAATCTTTGCACATGTTGTGCAAATGTCTTAAAGTCTCCTATAAGCAGGGCATCTATTACAGGTATACCTATTATTGTCCTCTCAGGTGGTGGGGGTACGCCCGCTAAGTGAGTTACTCTGTACGTCACAAAGAAAACATAGATTAACAGGTATCCAAGCCAAAACACAGGTGATGAAACACCAACTAATGCTAAGAACCTAATTAAACTATCTATTATGGTGTTTTTCTTCAAAGCAGCTATTATGCCTAATGGAATCCCCAAAGCTAAAATGAACATATATGCAAAGAGTGTTAGTTGTATTGTTACAGGTAATCTTTTAGCAATATCATACATTATAGGGTTTGAAGTTCTTGGATCTATTATAGTATTGGTTATAAAGCCTTTTACAAAGAAAACATATTGTGACCATAAGGGTTCATCTAGGTGATACCTCTTCCTTATAAGTTCAATAGCTGCTTGTGTAGCTTTCTCTCCTCCCGCCCATGCACGTGCAGGATCAGCAGGTATTACGTAAGCGATAATAAACGCTATTAAGGACACCCCTATTATGGTAGGTATGAAGGTTACTGTTCTTCTTATTATGAAATCTCTCATACTACCCATGCTATTCACCATGGATGTTCAGAGGCTAAACATGGTTCTCACATAAATTAATTTACTAACATATTAGTGGTTAGTAGTATAAAGAAAAAACAAATATGTGTTTAAGTTTAGCCTTTGAGCTCACCTACAATAATTACGGCATCGTCTGTTTCAATCATTGTCCAGCTCTTTAACTTTTCAACAACTTCTTCTGGTGTTACATCAGCCTTTATTGCTAGCTCTTTGAACTTCGTAGCTCCATATAAGAATGGCCCAGCCCAGTTATCTGAGTCTAGGTAGTCTGGCACCCAACCTACAATGTATATATCGTATTCGCCATGTTCTGTTTTACTTAAGTATACAGGCCACTCGTAGCTTCCTACAGTTACTTGGAATCCTAGCTGACTGAGCGTATTTTGCAATAACGTAGCTATTTTCTCTCTAGCTACGTTACCTGCATTATAAATTATTTCAATCTTATACTGTGTTGGATCTATTCCTGCTTTCTCTAGTAATTCTCTTGCTTTTTCTAGATTGAATTCATACTTCGTTATGTTGTATTCTGTCCATCCAGCCCAACCTATTGGTATACAGCCATAGTTCCTCTTAAGCATTCCAGCAAATACTGTTTCAAAAATTTGCGCATAGGGTATAGCCCAAGCAATAGCTTGTCTTACATACACGTTGTTTAGAGGTTCTCTCTGGTAGTTGAGAACAATAAATAGCTGTGTTGGTTCTGGTATTTCCTCGACTATGGATTCAAAGCCGTTCAGCGTTATACCTTTTACATCTTCTAATCTCTCATGAGGTATATAGGCTGTATCAACTGTTCCAGTTTGATACAGGTTAATTCTGGCGACAGCATCATCGTTTATCACCCATATGACGTACTTATGGAAGGCTTTATCGCCGCCGCCATATAATTGATCCCATAGTGTTTTGTTCCAGTAGTGTGGGTTGGCTTCTAATACTATGTAGCTACCCTCCTCATACTCCTTTACAAAATATGGTCCTGTGCCTACAGGGTATTTATGCATTAACTGGTGTGTTGGTTCTTGTTCACCTAATCCTGGCTTCACAAACTCTGCCCATGCAGCCGGGTTCTTTCCGTAGTTGCTGGCTTTTAATGCTGCTTCGTATTGATCACCTAGTAGGTACTCCATAGGCAGTACTGATAGGAAGGGATCAGCTAATATGCCAAGTATTGGTGCATAGGGCGCATATAGTTTTAGCTTGTATACGCCAGCAGTTTCTCCCTCATAGCCAAAGAATTCTAGTAATTCTTGTAGTGAGTGAATTTCTCCCGACTTGCCTTTGTATTCTACTTTTAACGGCTTAGTTTTCAGTAGTTCATCAAACTCCTCCTCTGTCAAGGCTATTGAAGCATTTACATCAATAAATGATGATACCATCCATGATACGCTATGTCCTATGGCTGGTACACGCCAGAATGTAAAAGCAACGTCTACAGCATCTATTGGATATGTTTTATCATTCCATGGATCATAAGCTACTACACCTCCTCTAATTACAAAGTACCACTCTGTCCTAGAATCATCGAACGCCCATGCTACTGCTAAATCTGGCGAAACTTCTTCTGTTTCTTCTTTCCAGTATGTTATTAAAGTATCACCTATTTGGTGCCATATGTTCCATCCAAATGTCTCATAAGTATATGCTGGGTCGAAGCTTTCAGGCCACCCTATTGTAGCTATGGTTAATGTGTTAGGATTATTCTTATAGTCCTTTATTCCTATGCTTACTTCAGGAGCATTTGGATCCTCCCATATTAAGTCGTATCTTTCAGGGAACGTTGGATGATAGTATCTACCCTTTAGCCAGTTCCAGTAGACTCTAGGAGTAATATATTGGCCAAGTATTATTTCTGGTAAGTACTTATTTGAAAGTATATGAAGTGCCTTAAATAGCTCTGTTCTGATTGAAACATCAGTCACTCTTCTTGCTCCTATTACCAGTGCGTCAACTACCGTATTTCTAAAGAAAGCAGGGTTTATTGCTCCGAAACCTTGTCCTGCCTCCATTAAGCTTTCAACAGACTCTGTTTTCTCGGCGTCTACTACGTACCCTACCAGTATTGGTCTTTTACCTTCAGGAAATACTGGTAAGACTGGTGTTGGCGAAGGAGATGGCGAAGGACTAGGGGATGGGGATGGCGAAGGCGAAGGAGATGGACTAGGAGATGGCGAAGGACTAGGTGTTGTCGGCGGTGGCGTGATAGCGTAGTATAGTGCGGCTACGACAACTATTATTATGATTACTGCTATTGCTATTGCAGCTGTTTTTGAGATTGCTTTTTTCAAGCTCATTTTTATACACACCCTTGAGCTCATGCTCACTTAGTATTCACTCAATTTAGTTAAGGGCGTACTTAAATATTTTGTGTATGTATGTATTTGTTCGATTCAACATAATTTAAAACATTATAGTAGTATAATTGTGAAAACTTTAACGACTACATAGTATCATTTTAAACTGTAACCAGAAGTAAGAGTATTTTAATAGTTAATAATTTGTATTATGCTTCAAGTAATGTGGTTTAAAGCACTTAAGTAACTTTACTTTAAACTATTTTTTCTGTTTCTCTTCATGTCTTTTAACATACATATATGAACTTATTCCATACAGTCCAA
>QMRV01000117.1 GCA_003649445.1 Thermoprotei archaeon
AATAAATATAATACTTTAATAGTATCATTGGTAATTATTTTTGTTTCAAGTAAATTATCTTGCCTTACTATACTTAAATCTAATACCTCATTAAAATCCGTTAATTTCAGCAATACACTAGAATCTAGACTAGATAGAGTGACGTAGACACATTCATAGGCTCCTATAGTCTTCTTAAGTACTTCAGGAGACTCTAAGGCTACTACCCTACTTCTATAAAGCACACAGACTTTATCACAAAGCTCTTCTACGTCTCTAATTAAATTTGTAGCCAAGACTACTGTTTTACCTTCTCTCGCTTTTCTCTTAATAGTTTCTCTAAGCTCTTTAGCTGCAATAGGATCTATCCCGAGTAATGGCTCATCTAACAAATACACCTCCCTATCTAGCATAAGACTTGAAGCCAGGAAAAGCCTACTTTGCATACCCATAGAATACCTTGCCACAATTTCATCAGCTCTCTCAGACAAACCTACTTCATCCAATACTTCGTTTACTTTATGCACAGCTTCTGCCGAATCGACATCGTTTAGTGTACACCAGTACTCTAAAGCCTGCCGAGCAGTCCAAAAAGAATTCACTATAAGCGAGAAATTCGTCGAAATAAGTTTTCTTACTTTAGAAGCCTCTTTAACAACACTATAGCCACATATATAGGCATCACCTTCATCTGGCAGTAAGGCTGTCGCAAGTATTTTAAGTAAAGTAGTTTTACCCGATCCATTAGGACCCAGTATACCGAAAATTTCTCCCTTACCTACAGTAAAGCTAACAGACTTAAGTGCAGTAATTCTAGCTACTCTTACTTCCTTAGCAAGAGAATTCCCGAAAATAAGTCTTTTAAACCAACTAGGCTTACTTTCGCTAGTTGTAACTCTAGCCCAAAAATATTTAGAAATATTTTCGACAACTATTGATTCCATTACACGCTCTCCGTTATTGTAAAAGATAAAATAGATATAAAATAGCTTTTCCTCTAATGCCTATGTTACAGCAGTAAAATAATTCACTACCCTTAGTTTTGACACAAATAAAGCTTTTGCTTTAACGAGAGAATGAAGTAGATCTGTTTTAAAGAGATTTTCTTTCAATATAAGCTTATGAACTCTATTCTCTTTAACATGGCTCTAATAGCTTCGCTATAAGTTGTTTTACGAGCTTCTTTAAACTTCTTCAAAATTACATACACTTCTGCTAATAAGGAAGTAAATGAGTAATGAACTAGCTATAGCGTTATGCCTAAAAGAGAGATTTCTTGTAGCTTTATCTCGACAACATTATTGGCTATAAAAGGTAAGAATATATTGACAGTAATTCAAGATATACTAGTATAAAGGGGTTGTTTTCATGCAGAGAATTTTCATAGAAGCCGTAGAATTATGTAAAAAGTACGGTAAGGTTGTAGCACTAAATAGAGTGTCTTTTATTTCATGTGCTAGAATATTGGCGCTAATAGGTCCGAATGGAGCTGATAAAACCACGTTTGAAAAAATTACATCAGGCTGCCTTAGGTCGGCAAGTGGTTGCATAGAAGTACTATGTTTAGAAGAAGCTACTGTAAGAAAACACTTAAAAGTACTATTAGACCTTGATGTAGAACTTTCACCAGACATAATCATTTCTCAAGGACGTGCATTAAAATATTGGAATGAAATAGTTACTCCACATAGTAAACTCGAAAAAAGCAACTGAACCTATACATGACGAACATAGTTATCTACTTAAAAAAGATTCTCTAATACTTTACCATAAGAAAAAGAATTTTTTTCGTGATGATTTCCAAGGATCTAATGCATGTACTAAAATTAATTAAAAAAGGACTTACTTTAGATGAAATAATATCAGAACTTCATTTAAGTAAAGAAGAAATAGAAGACCTTAATGCCACATTACTAAAACTTAAAGACCTTGGACTCATAAATGTCTACTAATAACAGTAAATTTATACTAAGCAATATCATAGTAATATATTTATCTAGGTTTTTTGTATTTCTTATAATAGGCTTTCTTGACTGGTATCTTTGTTTACTAATTATGGAGCATTATGGTGCAGCAGGCATTGCTATAATCTACTCTATTTCAAGAATAGTTGATGCATTAATGTTTGCCTCTGGATTAATAGCAGATACTGTAGAAGCTAAGAAAATTTCGATAATTATTCCTTTGGTAAGTCTAGTGCTAATATCTCCTTTATGTTTTCCTTTGAACTGGAGTACACTTTTACTAGCATCTATTGGTGTAAGACTTCTTGGAATTGAAAGCCCGGCCATGTTTTCCCTACTAATAAAATCAGTCAACAAAAAAGAATTATTAGGTAAAATTGTGTGTCTATTTCCAGGCTTACTATATCAGTTTCGCTTACAGTATCTTCGATTCTTTTCCCATTAATTCTGAAACTTTATGGACTTAAAATAGTGGTAATAATAATGTTAAGTCTGCTGATAATATGTGCTTTTTTAAGAACAGCTTTAACTGAAACACTATCTAAAAAGGAAGACAGCCGTATAAATGTATTTAAACAAATAGCTTCTCTTTTTAGAAAGAATATTTTCTTCTTTTATAAAGCATTTATAAGTATGAAAATATTTGTTTTAATTGTTATTCTATATTCTTTTATTAATCTTGTTGTTAATCCGTTTAAAGCATATTATTTTGCTAATGTTTTAGGTATTGATATAGTATTTATTGGTATGTTGTATTCTGCTATAGAGTTATCTGAAATATTTTTACAGATTCCAGTAGGGTTTATTGTAGATAAAATAGGGGAAAAGAAAGTATTTTTGACATGCTTCACTGTGGGTGTATTTTTAATGACAATATTTTTATTTATAGGTACATTAAATCCTTTATTAGGTTTACTTATTTTTGCATTAAATGAAATTTTGTCTCCACTATACTATATTTCATATTCGTCTTATATTGGTAAGAAATGTCCTCGTAATATTCTTGGATCTTTTTATGGTGGAATGAGTAGCTTAATGGGCTTCTTAATGATAATTACGCCTATTATTGGAGCATCTTTGTGGAGTTATAATCCTAGTCACTATATTCATAGTCTATGTCTTAGGCAGTCTTCTGCTTGCATTACTAACATTAAAATTGAAATAATATAGTCCACTTAATGACTTAAGCTATGAAATAACTAATATTGTACCTAATAGAATTCTTTTAAAGTTATTATTTATATTTTATTTTCTTTTAGTACTTTTATGGCTCTTTTGGGCTACGGTGTCTGTAATACTATTCTTTTAACTATTTTATGTTTATGTTGACTAACAATAGTTTTTATTTAAGGGTCGTTCTTGATGTAGCTTTCTGTTATATTGAACCACTGGAGTATCTTTTCTGCTTCTTTTTTGGCTTACTTCTGTCTAAGAATGGTTTACATTGAACTATGTGTAGTTCTTCTCCATTATATGTTAGTATATCTATGTCTGTCCAATCACTTACCTTCTTACCAGACATTTCTCGAGGAATAAAGAACGAGTAATTAACAATCACAAAGAATCAAGCTTCTGATGATACCTTGCGACAATTCCTCAATTAATGAACCCAAGTACACTCATCAACTATTAGTTGCCAGACTTACACATGTGGAAGTACTTTATTCAACTTTTTTGTAGTTAAGCAAATATTAAAATAATACTAAGAAAAGCTCTACTGGAATATGTACTTGTTTCTTTACTTTCTTTTCTCCTTCTATTGCTTTTTCTTCAAGCTTGTCTTTAGTTAATACTATATTAGCGTCTGATACTCCTGGAATTCTTCTTCGATACTTTGACTCCACGACAAACCTGTATTTTATTCCTTGCCGCTGCATACAAATAATGTAGTCAGTTTCACTGTCTTTTCTGAAGTAAAATAGTACTTTGTGGTAGTCTACTGAAGGAACGTGCTCGAAGAACTGTTGAGCCATTATCAGGTGCGCTGCTACAATGCTTTCTACAAGTCTTCCCTTAAAGCCTTCGTCTTTAAGAAGATTTATGGAGAAGCCTAGAGGATCTGCTTCGTTCTCTACGTGGCTTCTGAGCGCAAAGTAGGCGAATGGGTCTAGTACATATATTTTGCGGTCTGCTCTATAGTTAGGTGTACATTTTTTGGACTTATCTTCGCGATAAGGGAAAAAGAATATTCGCGTAGTCTCAAGGTACTCGAGGTATTCTCCGAGCCGGAATTTAGCTTGAGGAAAACCTTCTTGATCTACTCTGACAACAAGTTTCCCTATATTCTCTCTTTTCTCAAGACCTATAGTAGATGATAATCTAGAGGGTTCTGTAAGAAACTCTATTACACGTCTAGTGTTCTCGGGGCTTAATCCTGCGTTCTCACTATCCGATATTATGAGGTTACCGAAATCGTGGTAGAAAGTAGAGTCTATTACTTCTTCTCTATGATACTGGTCTATAGCCTTGGGGAATCCTCCGTGCAGTAAGTAGCTGTTAAAAGATTCTTCTAGTAGTGCCATGAACTCGCTGTAGAATTCTTCGAGTTGTCTAGGTATATTGCCTTTCTTTAGCTCGAGAAGTATACTGAATCTTTCGCTGGGTTTTCTGAGATTATGTTTCCTCAAGTAGTCGTCTATGTTTGGTTTAAGTGCTTCAAGAACTTCTATGAAGCGGAGAGGCGTGTGCACTAAGTTTCCTCCGAGATTGAATTTAGACGCTAAACGACCTTGTCTTCCCCGTAGCTTGCTTGCCGCATCAGCTAAATCCATAGAGTGGCTTCCTGTGACCACTGTTTTGAGCCGCCCTTGTTCTACGAGCCCTGCATCAACAACATTTTTCAGAACAAGAGCCCACTCTTTGTACATAGATGCCTCGTCTATGAAAACATACTTTTCTCCAGAAAATCTTGCAATTGCTTCAATTAATTCAAATAAATCGATTTTTCTAAGCTTCTTATAGTCTAGTGGAACATAGAATATTTTCTTAGGATCTATACGGTTCCTCGAAATAAGCTCTTCTATAACCATTTTAATTAAAGTCGTTTTGCCTACTCGCCTCGGCCCCCTTATTGTCACTATTCCATAGTACCCGTACATGGGCAGTCTCTTACTAATGTGGTAAAAGAGTCTCGGAGGCTTACGTAAAATAGATCTTCTCGCAGCACTAAGAAGAGGGTCACTACGGCTCCAGTGAGGATTACTCCACCAGGGATTAAAAGGAGCTAAAATCGACTTTACTTCACCTAACTTCAACTAGCTCCCCCTCTTAGACTTAACGACCCTCATGAGATAAGCTACCTCCCTCTCCACACGCCCAAGCTCTCTAACTAATCTCTCATACTTTTCTTCCAAATCACACACTCTTTTCAGCAAACTAGCAGATTCACTCAACCCCAAGTACTCAAGCACAATTTTCTTAGCAAGAGAAGCAGGACTCTCACCAAGCTCATCAGCTAAACTCTTGAGTCTATCATACTCACTTTCATCAAGATAAAACTTAACTTGCCTATACCTACGCTTACCACCCGATTTCACAGTACCAATTAGTACCAACTAGTACTTAAAACTTCTCTCAGTACTAATTAGTACTAACTAGTACCTAATCCCTTCACAGGTACTAACTAGTACCAACCAGTACTACAATAAGTTGGCTAGCTGTATTCGTCAAATACCATTACGGTACGTAGTTAGCGGCAATATTTTCTCAAAACAACGCCTATAACCCAGCTATTTACTCTTTTAGCGGTTACCGCAAAGCACTCACACACGCTACTGAAACAAACCCTCAAGCAAACAGAAAAACTTATTTCCTCTAAAACAAGTAACACAACGGGGCCGTAGTCTAGCTTGGACTAGGATGCCAGCCTGGGGCGCTGGTGAACCCGGGTTCAAATCCCGGCGGCCCCACCACAAATCCACACGACTTCTAACACAGCTGCTTCGATGGCCGCGTGGATTTTTGTTTTAGGCGGCGTCATTAGGGTTAAATTTTCTCGCACACATTTTATTGTAGTAAATCCGCTCGAGAGTGTGCTTGGGTGGAGGATTCCCTGATGAGTGAGGGGGATAGGCGGGGCAGAGGCAGTGTTCTAGTGTATAGCG
>QMRV01000118.1 GCA_003649445.1 Thermoprotei archaeon
CCATCCACCTAAAGCCATCACTGAAGGGAAGGATAGATCTATCTCTCCAGAAATAATGACGTATGTTAGGCTTAAAGCAGGTATTATTGTGAAAGGAGCTACGGATGTAATAGCTGCATAGGTTGCAGGGTCGCTGAATCCTTCAGGGTTCATTGCGAAGAATATTAGCCAGAGCAGTAGGAAAATCATGGATATTGCTACTTGCAGTTTGTACTTATTAAACGTGCTAGCTATCATGTTACCTAAGCTTTTTGATGTAGGATTTTTTCTCCCCATATCGCATTCCTACGCTAACTTACTCTTGACCACTACGTATTAGGTTTATCTTTTCATATTCTACGGGTATTTTGCCTGTTCTAGCTATAGAAACCATTATGTGAGATAAGTCCTCGGGTGTTAGATCTGCTTTCATAAACTCTGCGACTATTTTTCCTCTATCTAATAGTACGAAGCGGTCTGCAACGGGGTATACGTGGTATATGTTGTGGCTTATGAATATGCATGACTTACCTCTCTTCTTAAGCTCTAATACATATTCTAGTACTCTTTGAACTTCAGAAATTGACAATTGTATCGTTGGTTCATCTAATATAACAAGGTCTGCTTCAAAACATAGTGCTCTAGCTATTTGAACACCTTGTTTGTAGCCTCCTGAAAGATATTTGACTGGAGTATCTGCAGACATCGCCTTAAGCCCTATCTCTTTAAGCAGTTTAGTTGCTGTGTCTCTCATCTCTTTAATTCTAAGAAAACCGAAAGGTCTGGTCAGCTCTCTTCCCATGAAGATGTTTCTCCATATAGTATGGTTTTCTGAAAGAGTTCTCTCCTGATGTACTAAAACAATGCCTAGCTCGTAAGCCTTTTGGGGTGTTAGCCTTCTGAAGGCTTGGCCTTTAATCAGTATTTCGCCTTCATCTGGAGCGTAAACGCCTGCTATTATTTTAACTAAGGTTGATTTACCAGCACCGTTATCTCCAACAAGGCCTACAATCTCGTTATTTCTAACTTTGAAATTCACTCCTTTAAGAGCAATAACGTCTCCAAATCTTTTTACAAGATTTTTCGTTTCAACAATATACTTAAAGCCGCTCATTAGGTAATTAACCTCCTTCCTACTTTCAGCTCCCGTTAGTATGGTTATAGTAGAAGTTTAAAAAGGTATTTAAGTTAAAAAATAGATTTTATTATTGCTTTTACCTATAACCTGCTTCGACTAGGTCTTTGACCCACTTAACTTCTTCAGGCCCAATTACTGCTCCGCCTGTATCAATGTATAGTCCGGCGAAGCCATATTTCTTGCTTAGGAACAGGTTAAGTACTGTTAGGAAGCCCTGTAGGTATGGTTGCTGATCGATAACTAATTGCACGTAGCCTTCTTCTAAACCTTTAACTGAACCTGGTGTTAAGTCGAAGCCTATCACAATTATTTCTCCTGGTTTCTTACCTAGGGATTTCATGTAGTCTGCTGCGGCAGCTGTTGTACCTCCACCATCGAAACACATCAGTACTACGTCCGGGTATTTAGCAAGGTATCCTGACACGTATGGTAGTCCTTCTGCTGGGCTACCGTAAACTTCTGGTGGGTGGGAAACTCTATCAACAATGAGCCCTGCTTCTTTAAGAGCATCTTCTACGCCTACAGCTCTTAGAGCTCTTGCGGGTTGCTCCCAGCTTCCAGAGAATATTGCTGCTCTAGCTCCTGGTTTCAGCTTGTCAGCAAATCTTTTGAGTGCTTCTTTAGCTAGGGTATAGCCTGACATGTATAGGTTTTGTCCAACATATCCTGTGAACCAGTATTTCTCTCTTAACTCTGGAATGTCTACGTTGGCTAGCGTTACAAGTATACCTTTGTCAGCTGCTTCCTTAAATAGGGGTTCTAAGGCTTCAAGACCGGGATGGCCCATAACTACGATGCCATCTGGGCTAGCAGCTATAGCTTTCTTAAACTCTGCAACCATCTTATCTGGATCCCACTTTGTATGCGCATAGACTAGCTTAATCCCTAGAAGTTCAGCAGCATCGGTAGCTCCCTTATATAGTCTTGCGTCGAAAGGATCTCCTGCCGCACCACCAATCCAGTATATGACCATACCCTCTCCAGGTTTAGGTGGCGGTGTAGGCACAGGTTTAGCGTAGTAACCTATTGCTCCAGCAATAATAGCAATAATAACTATGGCTGCAATGAAAATCGGAAGAGAAACCTTCTGCACTTTCTACACCATAGAGAACTTATTGGTAAGAGAGAATATTAACATTTCTATAATGTTTACGTAAATACTATACATGAATATACGAGAGATCCCATTTCCGCGCAAATCACTGCTCAACATTCTCTTTTTTTAAATGTATTACGCTAAAAATGGTGGGTGTAGGGTTTTTGAGTTTTAAAAGATTGTTTAAATGTTAAATTAGTGTAAACTCTATTTCTATAAGTTCTGATAGTAGCCTAAGCTCTTTAACATAGTTACCATACGTCATTACTACATGATGGCTGAAAGCATCTTTACTTACTTTCTTAGCGTTATCTACCTTTACTCCTATGGAAACTCTACAATGTGTTGTATCTTCTGTCCAAACCACCTTCCCTGTAGTTACCCATACCTTATCCATATCCCAGTGCATGCCTACGAGAGTTACTGGTAATTCCTCTATAAGCTCTGCATATGGTGTAACACCTTTGGCTGTTGCATGATAGTCGCGTAGAGCAATTTTACACGCTGGGCAAGCGAGTGATGGAGGTAAGACATCATGGTTAACTACGACAATGTTATTTTCTATATCCATATGCGTAGCATTCTCATTAAGATTACCCATTAAGACGGGCTTGCTTGAAACTCCCATTAACATAGCCATAGCAAATAATGCTGGCAAGTCTGCTTCGCAACCGCAAGGAATACCTTCATCTATTAGTAGTGAATATGCTAAGCATGGTACATACTCTATTTCAGGTAATGCAGCACAGTCTACAGTAATGGCATTAGCGTTATGTTTTCTAAGCATATTTTTCAAGGCCTTATATGTTTTCGCATAAATGTGCAATGTTTTTTCCCTATTATCCCTAATAATAAATCGTTCTTTCCATTCCTTAACTACGTCCTCTACCTTTTCGTCGCTTATTTCCTCTATTTCTTTTAAGTAATCTTCTAACGTTAACTTAATGAATTCCACACCAAAGCGTTTATTTAGGTACTCTAAACTTATTTGAGACCCTACTGCAACGCTATGTGATGGAAAATCTCCTATGTACAATACTTTCATTGTCTTAATGAATCGATGCCCTCTAAGAGCCTTTATTAGTGAGAGCACTTCATCAGCGCCCATGGTGAAATATCTTTTCGCTTTTGAATACTTGTTAAATCTTAGCTTCGATATTCTCCCATGAATTGAGTAGCCCCAATTATCCCATTCAACAAGTAGCGGTTTATTTAGCAGCACGAGTTTTTCAAGGATGTTGTTTTCAGCAAACCAGTCTTCACTATCTCCTATAAGTATTGCATCCACGTCTTCCGGTATTTTCACTACATCCTCAACTTTCCTAATTTCGATAGGTTCCAATACTTCAACAAGGCCTTTCCTCTTTAAAGCATCTAAACTAACGTCTTCTGGAGGAATTTCTTTACTCCTTAATACATCTCTAGGCTTCTTTGGACCTTTAACCCATGCTGTCTTAGCTAAAGGTGTTTCATCAGAATCCCATATTTCAAGAGCTTTCTTCATTCTTATGGGCTGAATTTTAACTTTAACCTTCCTCATAGTTAGAACACCATTTTATCTTCTTCAAGAACCCTTAGCTTTAGGAGTGTTGCTAATTCCCTAAATTCTTCTCTCCAATCACCATAAAATATTACTCTATGCCATCCTGATCTACGTAGCCAATTTTCAGCTAATGCTTTAACATTTGTTTTGCCAATGAGTTTTACTGAGCAAGCATAGTTTGAGAATTCTATGGAAGTTATTCCAGCAGTATGTATTATCAGAACCCTATCCTCAGGAGCTAGTCCAACAGCAGTTACTGTTTCGTTTACTGGAAGTTTAACATGTATTGAGGCTTTCTTTAAACCTAAATGAGCCGGCGTAATAACATATGGGTATTTTCCTTTCCCTAAAGGCTCTAAGGGGGCGTAACAGTGATAATATATGACTTCGTCGCGTAAACTGTCCACAGCAACATCAACTATGAAGCCTGGTCTTCCAGTTAAATATTTGCCTGCAATAATTAACACCGCAGAATATGGATCGGCCTCGCAAACAGGGATTATGTTATCGTTCCATAATTCCATATATCCTAAGCATGGCCAAGCATCTAATATCCCAGTATTTCTCAGTACAATACAGTCTACTGCTATAGTATTTGCTCTATAGTCTTTTGCCGCTTTCCTCATGGCCAAATAAAGTTTTGCCGATTTAACAATTTCCTCGATATCTGTTTCAAGGTTTTTCTCAGCTTCTCTAATCCACTTGTCAGCTATTGTTTTAGCTTCACCGTCGCTTACCGTTTCATAATACTTCTTAACGAACTCTTTGGCATCTAAAATTATAGGTGTAGTTCCGGCGATTGTTTCTACACTTTTCAATGAGGAGTACAAGTCTATGCTAAGAGGGTACTCTAGTTTTAACAAGTATTTCTCGCTAGGGCTAACTATGAACAAGATTCTAGAGTTCTTTAAACCATGAATTGTTCTAAGCAGATTGATTTTCTTCAGTACTTCCTCGCTAGAAACGTCTCTAGTTACTTCACCGATTACAGGTATATCGTAAGTTTTTGCTTCTGAGTATTCTAATAGGAAGTCCCCTGAACCACCGTAGGATTCAGCAATCATTATAACTGGTTTATAGCTGTAAAGTATGGGCCTAACTAGGCCTGTTATACAATTTAAGATGAAGACTACGTAGCCTGTACTTCCTGCTTCTTTTTCAAGAAACTTTTTAACGTCTTCAGAATCTCTTATGTCATGTATTGAAAATTCTATTTCCGGATACATCTCCTTAAGTTTTCTTACAACTCTCTCCTTTATTTCGCTGAACCATTTTTCAGATGCTGGCGGACCTCCTATAGCTCCTAATGGTGGGATGATGAAGGCAACTCCTATTTTAGCCTTGTTAGATAAGAATTCCCCCATAAGGATCACCAATTGTAAAAGATACCTTAAGAATTAAATAAGTCTTCTCAAGGTGAATATTTAGGATAACTATTGGACCGGTATTGTGGTGTGTGATTGTAATGGGGTATGTTAAAGTTCATGAAATTAGATGGAACCCCCTTATTAGGCAATGGGTTATAGTTGCAGGACATAGAGGACGTAGACCCTGGAGGCCCGAAGAAAAAGGCTTGCTATGCCCGTTTTGTCCTGGAGCACCGGAAACTAAGGACTTAGGTTCATGGGATGTAATAGTTCTTCCAAACAAGTTTCCTGCTTTATCTCTTGAAACACCTAAGCCTTCTCATCCCGCTGTTGGTCTTTTCAAAGCTAGAAAAGCTACTGGAATATGTGAGGTTATTGTTGAAACCCCTGTACATGAGGGAGATCTCTGCGATATTGAGTTAGAACATATGAAGAAGGTAGTAGAGGTTTTTTCTAAGGAATACGCTAAGCTGGGATCTTTAAGCTACATCAAGTATGTTGCTGAGTTCAGGAATAAGGGGAAAGAAATAGGAGTTTCACTAACTCACCCACACTCGCAAATATATGCACTACCCTTTATTCCTCCGCGGATAAAATGCGAATTAAAGTCCTTTAAAAAATACTTTAAAAAGAAAAAGAAATGTCTTCTATGCGGTATTATAGATTTAGAGAAGAAAGAAGGCGAGAGAATAATATACGAAAATCGTTCTTTCATAGCCTTACTGCCATACTTCGCCATGTGGCCCTATGAAATCCACGTTTATCCTAAAAGACATGTACAATCTTTACTAGACCTATCTGATGAGGAGAAACTTCACTTGGCTGACATGTTGAGAGTTATAACAGCTACTTACAATATGTTATTCGATAGAGATTTACCG
>QMRV01000119.1 GCA_003649445.1 Thermoprotei archaeon
GGAGGCTATTTTGAGGTGGGTTTCTTCTGTTGAGGAGGAGTCTGTGTTTTTTGAGGGTGATCCTGTTGAGGTTATTGATGGTGTTCTTTCTGATGTTAGGTTGGATTCTGTTGAGCTTCAGCACAGGATTAGGGATATTTGGGCTTCTAAGGTGTTGGAGTAGTGTACTTGGTTGATACTAATATTTTCTTGGAGGTTATGCTTGGCCGCAGTAGGAGCGGGGAGTGTAAGGAGTTGCTTAGGATGTTTAGGGATGGGAAGGTGAAGGGTGTTGTAACCGATTTCACCATTCACTCGATTATCGTGCTGCTTGATAGGTTTAAGAAGCTTGATGTGTTAAAGAATTTTCTGCTAAGTCTTACAGCTTATAAGGGCTTATACGTCTACCCTACCTCCATAGGGGGAGAAGCAAAGGCTGTTGATTTAGCTAAGGGAACAGGGTTAGATATGGATGATGCTATTCAGTACTATGCTGCTCTATCTATTAACGCCAAGGCTATAATTTCGTTTGATAAGCACTTCGATAATTTAAAGATACCGCGGAAAGAACCCAAAGACATAGTAGAAGTGTATTCTAAATAGTATTTTATTTCATATTTTTGCGCCATTTTCTCTACGATATCTACTTCGGTTCACAACGTTTTACAGTAAGCTGCTATCGGTTCCGATATTGGTGTTGGTTTTAGTGTTGCTAGCATCTACTTTGCTGTCTTGCTGTGGAAGCTACGTGGTTCATAGGGGTTAAGGTTCTTCCCTGTTGAGAGCCTAAGAGACATGTTGTTTTTACTCAGATTCATGACTTTACGTATATTGGTAAAGAACATACTAAGATAACCAGTATTGAAGCATTATCTTTTAAGATTACGCCTGAGCCTCGGGAGAGTGTTCTTACTCCTTCGTCTACTCTTGTAGCTATAGGTTGGGTTGCTGATGAGAAGCATGTTGTTCTAGGTTTAGAAGCTACCCCATTGGGGAAGCTTAATGGTTATACGCAGGCTTCTCCTAGTTATCTAATGCCGCGAATACGGAGTCTTTCGGGCTTACTAGCCATGTTCTCGCTTATGAGGAGGTTTTAAGGGAAGAAGCTTGGTTGAAGAAGTTTAATGAGCCACGTTTTTATACCTGCGTATGCTGAGAACGCTCTCATCCCTGTTAGTATTTTCTCGTAGCTGTATAAACTATGCTTAGTTTCTATGAGAATTATTTTTCCTCCAATGTTATGTTCTTCAATTATTAGGAAGTAGATCATTGCTGGCTCTGTTGCTATGCTTCTTATCGCTAATGTTCTTTGAGGAGAATATTCAGCTATGTTTTCTAGGTTTCCAATGATCTCTTCCACTACTTTTACTATGTTTTCTACAGGTAGAAATTTGAATCCTTTACTTACTCTTCTCTTTACTTCGTTTAGGTTTTTTGACTCCCAATACTCATATTCGAAGAGGAATAGACGTTTTATATTGTCTCTAGTTATTTCCATCGTTTCGTAGTCTCCTATTCTCTACTTGTTAGAACAGGTTTTCATGTATGCTTATTGCTTGTTTGCAGTTAAAAGAGTTAAGTACGGTGGAAATATTTGTCTCTAGGTAATGTTTAAATTTTCTATGATTTTACATTCTTAATCTAGGTAGCGCTACTATGTTAAACGATTTTGACGCGGGCAGTACACGTTGGAGGAACAATGTTTTTCTACTTAGCCTCTATAATGGTGCTGAAGGTGTTTTCTCCGGGCTTTTATGGTCTATTTATGCTGTTTACCTTGTTGAATTAGGTTTTTCAGGTATTGAATTCGGCTTCGTTAGCATGCTTAATGCTCTTGTAGGTGGTTTTCTTAGTTTAGTTTCAGGGTTAATTGTTGATAAGTTTGGTGCAAAGTTCCTGCTGATATTAGGACATATTATGCGCTCTTTAGGCATAGTGTTTTTATGGTTAGGTTCTTTTATAACCATTTCAGCATACTCTATTGTTTCAGGGTTAAGTACAGCTCTTTTCCTCGCAGCCCACAATGTGATCTTAAGTTTGTCTGTACCTAGAGAGAAAATGCATTATGCTTTTACTCGTGTAGAAGCATTGATGCTGTTAGGTATGTTTTTCGGAGGCTTAGCCGGATGGATTCCGAAAATAGTTTCTGATGCTTACGGTTTACCTTTAGTAGAGTCATATAAGCTAACTTTGCTTTTATGCTCTGTTGGCTCATTTATTTTGGTTACCCTACTGCTTATGATTAAGGAACATCCTAAAGGAGCCGATAGGGTTCAAGTAGGAGAGCCGAACAGAGAGGAGCTTAAAGAGTTTAGAAGAATCATTTTAAGCCTTGGCATTGCAGCTATTCTTGTAGGTTTAGGTGCCGGAATATCTATTCACATTATTGGCTTTTATTTCGCTAAAAAATACGGCATAACTTCTGGAGAATACGGTAGCCTATTTGCGGCGGAAAATTTAGCTATGGGGTTACTTATGCTTATCACACCTAACATAGCTGATAGAGTTGGAGGGCCTCTAAAAACGTATCTTGCACTAATTTCCTTATCGATACCTTTCCTGTTAGCTATAACATTTGTTAACTCGTTTATGGTAGCTGCTGTACTTTACTTTATTAGAACAACACTAATGAATGCAGCTAACCCATTGTATACAGCTGTTGCTATGCGGCTAGTTAAACCTAGTTTAAGAGGGAGAACTATGGGGATTATTATTGCTTCGCGAAACATTTTTGCAGGTATAGGTAGATTCTTTGGAGGAACACTACTAGATGTAGATTTAGAACTTCCGCTTAGAATAACTGCGGTAATGTATGTGTCCTACGTATTATTCATAAAGTTTATGATAGAGCCTTTGGTTAAAACCGAAAGTGCATGAGTCGGTACTGGTGGTCCTGAAACCGTTTGCGTAGGTGAACATGCTGTTGAATTAATGGAATTTAATGGATTATACGATAAAGTTAAAGGGAACATTGTTGTTTATGCTGAAAGCTACTCTAAAACGGCAATGCTCCCCGCAGTTAATGCTGTAGACGCTATTATTGGTTGACATGTGTTCCACTACCAGTACCCTAATAAAACAGATATTGTGTGGCTTAAACCCGAGCAGATACCGAGAATATCGTATATTCCTATAGGTGTGCTTAAGTATTCGGAAAACTACGATGCTGCATTGAAGTTCATAGAATTTGCTACATCTTCTCTCTTCATTAAGGAGGTTTTTAGAAAAATATCATTACTTTGCTAGCGTAGAGGAAGTTAGAAAATATGCTCCGTACGCACAAGTACCTACATTTAAATCTTAACGGCCTGGTTTACTTTTTAATTCTCATAGTAGCTGCTTTAGCTCTTGCAGTAGTGTTAGTGTCTATTATTTTTTTAGTATTTATTATTTTATGGTCTAATCCTGAAGAGTTAACGATGGCCTTAGTTTCTTCTGAAGCCCTATTCGCTATTAAGCTTAGTCTTATAACAGCTTTAGCATCAACCACAATCGCTCTTCTACTTGCTATACCTGTTGCTTATAGTCTTTCGAGATCTAGTTTCAAAGGTAAAACGATTATTGAAGCTTTTCTTACGCTTCCCTCCGCAATGCCCCCGATAGCTTTAGGTGCTGCGTTATTGGTGTTTTTCGCAAATACTGTTGTTGGTAAAGCTGTTAATGCCGTGATCAACATGGTTTTTGAATTACCTGGGATTGTTGTAGCTCAATTCGCAGTAGTGTTTCCCCATGATGGTTAAGGTGTTAAAGTCGTCATTTGACATGGTTGATGTAAGGTACGAGGCTGTTGCTAGAACCTTAGGTTATAGTAGGTTTATGACGTTAATTAAAGTGCTTATACTTATATGTAAATCAGGGCTCTTTGCCTCATTCATTCTTGGATTTAGTAGGGCATTAGGAGAGTTTGGTGCTTCTGTTACATTAGCTAGTGCAACAAGATTAAAACGGAGACGTTGTCCATAGCGATTTGTCTTTCACTAAGCTCAGGCAACATTTCCTTAACTGTAGCTTTAATCATAACCTTGCTTTTCATAGCGTTTACTACGTTAATTATACTTCATATCATAGAGAAGAAAGGTGTTAAAATTATTTAGGAAGTTGAAAAAGGGCTAATGCATAGTTTAAGATCGATAAGGAAAATACGGTTCGTGCGGTTTAAAACGATGTACCGTTTGACATCGCTGGAAGCGAAGTAGTTGTGCTTTTAGGACCTAATGGTGCAAGTAAAACAACGCTTCCCAATATTATAGCTGGTGTTTAGTTGAGCCGGACTCGGGCACTGTAATAATAAATGGAAATGTAGTTTTTGAAAAATTCAGTGGAGTTAAGGTTTATGTTCCTCCTGAGCGTAGAGATATAGGCAATGTTCTTTCCCCATCTTACACTTTCAATCTATGGGAAAAAGCAAAAAGTAGCGTTAGCTAGGGCGTTAGCGCCTGAGCCTAAACTTTTTATTTGCTTGATGAACCTATTAGCTCTATAGATTCTGGTTCTAAAGAGGTTATTAAAAAGAACTTAAGAAGTATTCTGAAGAAGTTCAAGGTTGCAACACTTATAATAACCCATGACCTTAACGATGGTTGGTCTCTGGCTAGTAGAATTTTTATTACTTAGGGGACGCATAGTGTGTGATACTATATATTGAAAAATATGTTCTTAACTAACATTAATTCAAAAGATGTTGCAAAGTTTTAAGGATTAAATGTTTTGAAAGGCAGAGTTTTAGAGAAAATAGAAGACTATGTGTTAATACAATGCGATGTATTCGATGTAGAACTTGTAGCATTAAGTAGAGGTAATGTTAAAGTCGGGGATAAAGTATTAATTGTCCTTAGACCTGACGATGTAGTAGTGCATGAGAGAGTGTATTCGGACAAAGCTAAGAATAGTATGAAAGCCGCTGTGGAAAGCGTTCAGATATCAAAATGCAACGTTAAAATAAAACTAATAATACATGACAACATTGTAATGAATGCCGAAATAAGTGAAGGATACATAATAACCATCATAACCATCCTAGGTAGAATACGTGAAGGCTCTGAAGTTCAAGTTCACGTACCACCTAACTGTATTAATGTATGCAAACTCTAAATGGCAACTTACCTATTCTTCAAAGAAAGTATGGAGTAAGTGTTTCTCGTTACTTCTGAACTAATTTACTGGTCGTGTTAGCTGATTAGGTTTTAGGTGATTATGAAAACACTTATATTACGCTATTTTTAGTATCCGTTATCAGGTATCCGATAATGCTTTGGAAATTCATTGCTGTTGCAGCAATTATAGTGGCCATTATCATAGGTGTTGGAGTTATATTTTACATGAAGCCCTATATTTCCAGCACTACCAATACTCCGCTAGTGCCGACGATAAGAACTAACGTGTCTAACATTAGCGGATATGTTATAGTGTTTTGCGCTGGAAGCTTGTATATTCCTCTTCAAGAACTTAAGGAGGTTTTTGAGGAAAAGTTTCCAGGCGTTGAGGTTGTCATTGAGCCTTCCGGTAGCGTTATGGCTGTACGTAAGGTTGTCGAGCTTAACCGTAGATGTGATGTAATAGCTCTCGCAGATTACAGGCTTATACCGAAATATATGATGCCGAACTATGCTAAATGGTACGTAGCCTTTGCAACTAACGAGATAGTGCTTTGCTACACTAATAAAAGCAAGTACGCTGATAAAATCAATGCTGATAACTGGTATGAAATACTTTTAAGACCTGATGTCAGATATGGTTTCTCTAACCCCAATGATGATCCTTGCGGTTACAGGGCTTTAACCGTGTTAGGGTTAGCTAGCTTGCTTTACGGTGAAAACATACTGGATAAACTGGTTCTTTCGAGAACAAATATTAAGGCTAAGGAAGTTGACGGTGAACTTCACATATATGTTCCGTCGGAACTAGAGGTGTACTCCGAGAACCCTGTAATTAGAAGTAAGAGTGTTGACCTTATAGCGCTTCTAGAAGCCGGAGCTTTAGATTACGCTTTTGAATATAGGAGTGTAGCTGTTCA
>QMRV01000120.1 GCA_003649445.1 Thermoprotei archaeon
GCTATAGCGTTTGCTATTGCCGGTGCAATACCGTTTATCGAAGGTTCTCCTAGACCTTTCGCTCCGAAAGGTCCTCTAATATACCCTGCTTCTACAAATATTGGAACTATTTCTTTAGGCGCATCTAAGATTGTCGGTATGTAATACGCGTAAAGGTTAGGGTTCCAAACTTTACCTTCTGGGCTATGAACTATTTCCTCCATTAACGCATAGCCTAGTCCTTGTATCGCTCCTCCTTCAGCATGTAATTCCGCACCTACTCTGTTAACTACTCTTCCAATATCGTATGCCGTTATCATTCTCTCAACGTATGTTTTACCTGTTTCCATATCTACAACTACTTCCGCTATTATTGCTCCGAAAGTGTATGTGAAGTACGGTTCTCCATGACCTGTTTCGTCATCCCATTTAGCCTTAGGTGCCCTATAGTAACCGTATTCCTGTAGTGAAACACCTCTCCAGAAACATTCTTCTACGAGATCAATCCATCTAATTTTCTTCGTAGGATCGCTTCTACAGTAAACTTCTGGAGCTCTTATCTCTACATCGTCGGGATCACATTTTAGCAAATCAGCTGCTACTTCATTTAACTTCTTCCTTAACTTATAAGCTGCAACTAGTGTTGCGTTACCGCCCATAGCTGTTGATCTTGAAGCAACTGTTGGGCCAGCATCGGGTACTGACGCTGTGTCCGGTATTTCTACCCTAAAGTATTCAGGTGGTACTCCCAGAACTTCAGCGGCTAACATAATTAGTCCTTGTATTGCTCCCTGACCCATATCTATTAACCCTGTTCTGAACGTTATGCTTCCGTCCCTGTTAATTATTATTGAAACTGCGCTGTAATCAGCTCCTTCAGCTCCAATACTATTGCCATGCCATAGCAGGGCTACACCAATACCTCTACGGACAGTTCCAGTTTGCTTAGCATACTCTACTCTTTTACGATACCAATCAGCTGCTTCAGCAGCTTTAACAAGTGCTTCCTCTAATCCAACTCCATGATCTAATAATTGTCCATGAACTGTTCTGTCTCCGTTTCTGAGAACGTTTTTAAGTCTAAACTCTACAGGATCCATTCCAAGCTCTTCAGCTAAGAGGTCCATTTGCTGCTCTACGGCAAAGTGTATTTGCGGATTACCGAACCCTCTAAACGCACCAGCATAAACACCATTAGTATAAACGGCTACAGTATCTACTTTAGCATTAGGTACCTTGTATGGTCCTACAGAGTGCACTGTAGCCCTCCATGCGACGAATGGTCCTAATGAAGCATAGGCTCCTGTGTCTAGAATTATTCTTGCTTCAACAGCTACCAGTTTACCATCTCTTGTTGCTCCATGTTTGTACCACATTATTGCTGGATGTCTCTTACTATGCCCGATGATAGATTCTTCTCTCTTATGAACAGCAATTGCAGGTCTTCCCGTTAAAAGAGCTGCTAGCGCTGCTTTAGTTCCTATCTCATTGGCAACATCTTCTTTTCCTCCAAAACCTCCACCTAAAGGTGGTACAACAACTCTTATCTTATTGAACGGCATTGCTAAAACTTTGGCTATAGCTCTTCTAGCCTCATAGGGGCATTGGGTTGAAGCTATAACGGTAATTCCACCGTCAGGTTCGGGTATAGCTAATGCAGCCTCAGGTTCCATGTATGCATGTTCAACATACTGTGTTCTATATTCGTTTTCAATAATTACCGCTGCTTGTTCAAACCCTTTCTTAACATCCCCTGTTCTTATCCTATATCTTGCTACAACATCTGATTCTCTTTCATCATGTATTAGAACATGCTTTTTCTCCTCAAGAGTTACCGGATCTACTATTTCAAGCGGATCTAGAATTACGGGTAATGGCTCATAGTCAACATAAACTTTTTCTGCAGCTTCTTCTGCAACATAAGGATCATCAGCGACTATTAGAGCTACTATGTCTCCAATGTATCTTACCTTATTGTACGCTAGGAGAGGCTGGTCCGGAATAACATATCCTACATCGTTTACTCCTGGAATATCCTTATGGGTTATGACCCTAAGCACTCCTGGAACCTTCTCTGCTTCAGAAACATCGATTTTCCTTATTCTTGCATGAGCATATTTTGTTCTAACAGAGTAAACATATGCTAGGTTCTTGTATAGGTTAGCGTAATCTGCTGTAAACCTTGCCTTACCCAATATCTTCTCTATAGCATCCCATCTTTGCATGTGTTTTCCAACATAGGTGAACTTCTTTACCTTCTCGAAAAGTTCTTCAACTATTTTAACATATTCCGCCGTAGGAAGAGCCATAACCTATTCACCCCTTAAATTCGAAATAAACTTGACCTTTACGAATATATTCTGCTGCAAGCTTAGCAGCCTTAATGAACCTTAAGTAGCTACCGCATCTACATAAGTTACCGCTAAGTGCTTCCCTAATTTCCTCTTCTGTTGGGTTAGGATTCTTATCTAGCAAATGCTTCATAGCCATAATTACTCCTGGGAAGCAAAAACCACATTGCATAGCAAATGTGTCTAGCAAAGCCTTCTGTATTGCATGAAGCTTACCTGGGGGAGCTAATCCTTCCAATGTAAGTATCTTCTTACCTCTAGCTTGAACAGCAAGAACCATGCATGAAGCTACAAGTTCACCATCCATTATAACGGCACATGTTCCACATTCTCCTCTACCACAACCCTCCTTAACACTTATAAATCCAAGCTTATACCTTAGAACATCGATTAGTCTTTCATAAGGCTTAACCTTGACTGTGTAATCTTTACCGTTAACGTTTAATGTTATTTCTATTTCAGGATACTCTTCCATAACTAAGCACCTCCTTCAATACGTGATTTAGCTTTCAAAAGAACTCTCTTCATTAAAACCTTGGAAAGATCCATTCTATATTCACCTGAAGCTCTGAAGTCACTTTTTCTAAACATTTCCGTTGGAAGAACCTCATTGTATGCTTGTCTTAAAACCTCTAAGCTGAACTCCTTACCTTTAAGAAATTCTTCTGTTTTCCTAGCTCTACCTGGAATACGCTTATTCACCCTATCAAATGCTATTCTTACATCAGTGATTTTACCGTCTTTCAGCTGCAAACATGTAGCTACGGTTATATAGCCTGTTATTATGATTTCTCTTCTATCTAACTTCATAAAAGCTGTTGAATAGCTTTCAGGAAGTTCCGGAAATATTATTTCACGTATTAGCTCGTTAGGGTCTTTAGCTAATGTTCTTTTCTCAACAACTAACTCCTCTAATGGAACGGTTCTTTCCCCTTCAACACTTATAAGCTTAACTTTAGCATTTAATGTTAGCAATAACGTCAGGTAATCTGATGCTGAAATAGCAACGCCGATGTTACCTCCTATAGTTGCTAAGGACCTTAGGATAGGTGATGCAAATCTCTTATAAACATCTAAGAACCCTAGGTACTTAGGATCCTTATGTAGAAACGTTTTTGCTAAGTCATTAGGTGTTGTTAAAGCTCCTATAACAATATTGCCATTAACCTTCTTAACATAGGCCAATTCGCTTTTAAGCCCTGAAAGATCAACTAAAACTTTTGGCCTTATTTTACCCTCCCTTATCTGAATTAATAGATCAGTTCCACCAGCTAAAGGTACAGCATCTGGTGAGTGCTTGTCAAGATACTCTAACGCGTCATTCAAGTTTTTCGGAATATACACATTAAACCTTGGTATAGTACATCAACCTCCAAGAAGACAATTGGTTTTTTACCATTAAATTAATGATGTATCTTTAAATTTAAGAATTTCTATGAAGGATAAAATAGGACCGCAGAGGAAACTGGTAAGGAGATATTTAAATAAACGTTTTTCTATGAAAGAGGACTTTCTCTAATACAACATATATTGACTATTTAAACGTGCAATCGCTAATAATTTACGCTTACATGGCCGCGTGTACTTGCTAAGAGAAAAATACTATAAAGCTTTAAGGTACTATGTGTAGATGAGGTGTTTTAGAATGGTTGACTTAACAGTTGAAATTGCTGGCTTAAAATTTAGAAATCCCGTACTTCCAGCAGCAGGACCTCCCGTTAGAGATGGAGAGAGAATTAAGCGATGTGTAGAAGGCGGTGCAGGAGGTATCGTTACAAAAACAATCTCGGTTAAGGCAGCGGATCCCTTAATACCTAGACCTCACATGGCAGAGGTTAAGGGTGGTTTTTTAAATACTGAGCTTTGGAGTGAGCTTCCACCAGAAGCTTGGGCTGAAAAGGAACTTAAAGTAGCAAGGGAGGCGACTAAGGCTGCTGGAATACCTTTAATTGTTAGTTTAGGCTATAAAGCTGACGAAATAGCCAAGCTAATAGAGATGTTTGATGAATACGCTGATGCGTATGAGCTTTCAGTACATTACATAGGTAAAGACCCCACCCCTATGATGGAAGCTGTTAGAGCAGCTAAGAAGTCAGGTAAACCCGTTTTTCTTAAGCTAAGCCCCCATCCGGGAATAGACCATGTTGAGTGGGCTAAAAAAGCCATCGAAGCTGGAGCTGACGGCATATCCGCTATAAACTCTTTTGGACCAGTACTAGCTCTAGACTTGAGCACACCATTACCAGACTATTTACTTAAAGGACTTCCGGTCATGGGTGGCCCTGACGGTACAGGTTGGCTTTCAGGAACAGCGTTAAAGTATTTGGCTTTGAAAATAGTTTTCGACCTTTATAAGGCAATGCCTAATGTTCCAATACTTGGTGTTGGAGGTATTTCGACAGGACGTGATGCTATGGAAATGATTATGGTAGGGGCTAACGCTGTCCAAGTATGTACTGCAGCAATACTTTATGGTCCAAGCATATTCGGGAAAATAGTGAAGCAATTAAAAATCCTTATGGAGAAAATGGGATTTGACAGTATTGAGGAACTTAGAGGATATACTCATAGAATATGGAAGAAGAGGTATATTAGATACGTATCTACACCGCCGAAATATTATCCTGAAAAATGTACTGGATGTAAGTTATGTGAAATAAGCTGCCCATACGATGCAATAATTGTCGTTAAGGGTAAAGCAATACTTTACGAAGATAAATGTTTCGGGTGCGGTGTCTGTGTCACTAGATGTAGATTTGGTGCTTTAGAAATAGAATGGTAGGCAGTAAGTTGTTTCCGAAACAACTGATTACATTAGCAATTAGTATATAGAAGGATAGAGGGAATGACAGAATGAGATCTGAAAGAAAACAAGGAAGGAAACATTCATTAGGGTAAGTATTGAACTTGTAGAAAAAGGCAAGCTAAGTAGAGAGCTGAGAAAGAATGGAAAGAATCCTATGATCTAGGGTGTAAAGGTAATGGGTATAAGGAAATATGGCCTTCTAACTGAGGAACAATATGAAGTTCTTAAACTTAGAATTCAAGGATTTACTCAGAAGAAAATAGCTGAAATGCTTAAAACAACAAGAGAGAATGTGGCGGTAATTGAGAAGAGAGCTAGAAGGAATATTAGGATTGCTGAAGAAACCTTAAAAGTATATAAGGAGCTTTTGGCAGCAGCCAAGGTTGAAATTAAGGAGGGAACGCACTTAGTTGATGTACCGAGAATAGTTATTAATGCAGCAGATAAAGTTGGTGTAAAATTGAGAGCAAACTTTACGAGAATATATGATGAAATAAGGTTTAAAGCTAGGGGATGTGTTAAGGGAACGTTCGTTGTAAAACCGATAACAATTCTAATATATAGGGATGGAGATATTGAAGTTTTAAAATGCTATTAAATTTCTTCTGAAACACACCACCTCTTAAGCCCCATTACCTTAGCTGCTCCGGCGCATGTAACACCGTAGAGTATAAGCTTCTTCCTGAAAGGCAGAAGCTTATACTCTATGGTGTTACATGTGCCGGAGCGGCTAAGGTAATGGGGCTTAGGAGGTGGTGTGTTTCAGAAGA
>QMRV01000121.1 GCA_003649445.1 Thermoprotei archaeon
AACCCCCGCGTATGCGACGATGCGGGCACGATCCGCTTATGAGGATGAACATACGTCGGCAATAAGGCACCCAAGTGGAAACCGGGTGGTCGGGGGTTCGAATCCCCCCCGCGGGACCATTTTAATAATTTTAAAGAAATTCTGCGAATGAAATCAAAGCGGAAACTTAAGCTAAATAAGTAGTAATTGCAATAATAGGGTTTAGACGTCAAGGTGCACTAAAACATGTCTGAAAAGTGTATTGCTGTTGTTTCAGCCAATTATAGGAAAGCATATCCTGTAATTAAATCAGTTTACGAAATGGGTTTTAAAGTAATAGCATTGTTCTACAAATGGAGTTCCCCCATTTTTTCAAGATATGTAAGTAAAAGGTATCTTATTGCAAATCCTTACGTGAATGAAAAAAGGTACGTAAATGATGTAATCTCTGTAGTTAATAATGTGAAGCCACTAATGATAATACCTATAGGCTTTATTGATACCCTTCTGCTCTCCAAGTATAAGCAAAAATTTCCATCAAACATCATAATACCCATCCCCGAATTTGAAACAATTACCTACGTTTCGAGGAAAGATAACCTGGTAAAACTCTGTGAGCGTATAGGTATAAAATACCCTCAAATTTACAGTCTTAATGAATACCAATTTGCACCTACGGGACCTGTGGTAGTTAAAGGCGTGTCTGATGCTTCAAAACCAGAATACGTATTCTTCAAGGAGAGCTTATCGGACGTAATTAAGCTGAAAAATAAGAGCTTCATGGTGCAAGACTTTGTACCCGGAGTAGGGTGCGGATATTTTGCATTAGCGAAAAACGGCTCAATTATAGTCGACTATACTCATGTAAGAGTTATTGAGGAAAAACCAAGCGGCGGCCCCAGTATGCTTGCGTGCTTAGACTTTAATCCCGAACTAATATTTCTTGGGAGAAAAATAGTAAAAGAGCTTAAATGGACAGGTGTTATTATGGCTGAGTTCCGTAGAAACATTGAGACAGGAGACTATTACCTTTTAAAAATAAATCCTAAACTTTTCTGGAATTAGCTAAAATGGGAAAAAGCCGTTATTATGAATACGGAGAAGCCTTTCGAAGAAGTATAACATGTGGTTAATAGACTAATTATAGAGACATTATTATGATTTAAGTAACTTCAAGGTTAGATATTATTTTCGCTTATAAAGTATGGAATCTTAGAAATAACGTAACCCAGCTATTCACAATCATACTTGAAGAATTTCACGTCTAACATAGGATACAGAATCAAGCTGATGATAACTTTTCCTGCGAGCGCTGCAATAGTCAATAGTGTTAGTGTATCACCGTTTTTTAACCTTAATATATTTAGATACCCCATATATAGGGTTATATTTAGGAGCCAAATACACCTTGTTCTCTTATTAGCATCGAATTCTGTTTAAAGTTATGCAGGCTCTTCAAGGAGCCCGTTGAAGAGATGATGGGACACTTCATCTAACTTCGTTACATACCGTGTATTTCGTTAGTGATCCGTGATATCATTTTGAACTTAAAATTGATTATTACCATATAGAAGCGTAGGTTGATGTTTATAATTCTCTCTTAGTTTATGTTGCAACTATTTCAAGTATTAATTTTTTGAAATCAGTTATTTTACTCGGCATAAATGGAGGTCTGATGTTTAAGCTCCAGAAACCCCATTTTGAATGATATTGATTCTTAATGCCGAAACCATGATCCGAAACTAAAAGAATTGTATAATTTTCTGCATGTGAAATTAATGGTGAAATCATTTTCCAGAGTGAACCATATATTTTTCTAAGTTCAACTATTTCTCTTAGATTTCTATAGAGAAGATGATGAGCAATGTCAGGTAAAGGGAGATAAACGAAAACTAGATCATACCCCTTAACTATGAAGTTTAATGCTTGCTGTATTCTTTCACGACAGTCATCAATTATCTCGTTTAAGAAGCTAAGCTTCTCTCTTAAGTTTTTAGTAACATACTTCTCATGCAATGTCCTATACTTCTCATTTCTCTCCTCATTGAATCCTGGGATTTCAATAGCGCTGACTTTTAACCCTTTACGTTTAAGTTCAACAATAAATGTTCGTTCAAGAAGATGCTTGGGTAAGATAGATGGGGGATAAGGCTTAACTAAACCCAGCTTTATGAGAAGATATCTAATGCCGAGTTTTTAATAGGAATTCTCTTTCTGAGTAAGTAGAGTTTTTTAAGAAAATTATGCTTCCAAATATCTTGTTCTCTTTTCCTTTTAAGCTCCTCAAGGCTATATCCGTGTTTTTCAACGTTAATCCCGGTTAGAAACATACTCCAAAGAATTGGAGTATAGAGTTTACATGCGAAACCAACGTAGTGTTTGCCATGATATTTCTGAAGATACTGTTTTAAGCCCCAACGTAAAACAATATCGTAATCTAAGCCGTCGAGTCCAATTATTAAGAGCTTCACTTTAAAAACACCTCAATAATTCTAACAACTCTCTCTTTAAATTTCTCTGTTGAAAACTTTTGAACATAGTTTAAATTGTTTGACACAATTTCTTTTCTTAAATTCTCATCAAGAATTATGTTTTCAATATAATTTACTGCTTCCTTCACATTTTTAAACGCGTACCCGTGAATACCTTGCTTACCATCCAAAATGTCTTCCCAAGCACCACCAGACATATGGACAACCGGTACAAGACCGGCTGCCATGCCTTCAACAATTGCAATGCCAAAGTGTTCATTGATCATAGTATGTAGGTAGACCTTGGCCTTACTTAGAATCCTAAGCTTGTCTATAAATCTAAGGTTAGGTAATAAAATAACATTCCTTAGCTTTTTCTTTAAAAGTAAGGTTTTTATCTTACTGAAATATTGCATACTCAATTTGTTAGGAACTGAACCCACGATTATGTACTTAATGTATGGCGTTTTGGAGGCTATTTCTAAAACATCTTCGTACCTTTTTTCAGGAGTAAATCTTCCGATTGTAACTACGATGTTTTCTCTATTCTTTTTCCCTACCAGCTTAGTGTAGGGCTTAATATTTACAGGAGGATAAACAACTATAGACTTCTTACCAACATGCTTCCATATTGCTTTTTGGGAAAACTTAGAATTCGTAAGAATAATGCAAGTTGTTCTTTTTACTAGGTACTTTTGGATAGTATAATACGGTATAAAGTATGATCTCCAGAAAAGTGATTTTAAATACTTAACATTTACGGGGCTTTCGTACCATAAAGAGAATGTTGGGTAATGCATATAAGTTATATCTGCGTTCACAAAAGGCATAACGTCTCCATGAGTATTAATGACTAGATCGCACTCCTTTATAGCATTGCTAAGAAAACCGGTAATTAGTCTCTGGTATATGCCGAAATATGGTATTTTAACTTTGAAAACGCATTTTTCATGGTCGGGTTTAAAGGAAATGCCAAGTACGGATTTTACATAGTTCCAATCTGTTTTCTGTGTAGTATAGTAGGTTATCTCGTACCCTCTTTCCTTCAGCGTTTTAGCTACGGTTAAGCTCAGCAATTCGCCTCCTCCGCAACTGTTAAGACTATGATGTATTATCCCTATTTTTGCCATGGACAGCACCTAGTAGCATTAAGCGCTTAGAACCGTAGTAATCATGAGCCTTTATTTTTCACTTTACCTCTACGCTAAGAATATATTTAAAGTTCTGCTGAAAGATATAAGAAACAAAAAGGAGTACCAGGAAATTTGCTTAGAACATCAGTTATTATACCTTCTCTTGAAAGACCTATCCTATTCAAAAATCTGCTAGATTTTCTTCTACAGCAAACGATGAGACCCTACGAAGTTATAGTGATAAACCACTTTTTCGATAGGAAACTTAAGACCTATGAAGATATTGTGAAACAGTATAGAAAAGTAATTAGAATAAAGCATATTATAAATCATTCATCATTGTTAGCTAGATCTTACAACTTGGGAATTAAGGCATCTAGGAGAGATATAGTACTGTTTTTGGATGATGATGTGGTATTAGATCGTAACCTCATAGAGGAACATACTAAAACATATATTAAAGATCCTAGAGTCTGCGGGGTCCAAGGCAGCGTCATCGACATTCAAGAAGAAGACCTCAAACTCCCCTCATGGAAAAGAAGGTATCCTTGGAGAAAGCCTTTTTCAGGTCTCGAAAAATACGCTTTTGCCTTAACTAGAACATTTAGAGACATATACTTAGGGAAAGACGATGAAACTTTGCTCAGATCCGGAGGTAACATGAGTATAAGAAGAAGCATCATTTCAAATTTCTTGGTCGATGAAAATAATGTAAAATGTTTGGGTTTTGAAATAGAACTCACTTTGAAGATACTAAATGCTAATCCTCAATGTGTTTTTAGGTATAATAGAAAAGCAAGAGTATACCACCTAAAGTACCCTAAAGGTGCTTCAAGACCTTGGGATTTCAAGTCTGCATACAATTACGGTAAAGCAATATTACACAATGTTTTTAAATTTAAGAATTACTTAAAACCAAAGGGCATCAACATAGACATAGCGCTAGAGGAATTGTTTAGAACAGCCTACTGTATTAAAAGAGCGAATACTAAACCATTAGCATTGATGTTGGGAGAAAGACTGGGAGTAGCTATAGGGTTAGGTTGTTCTTTAATCAAAAACATAGCAAGAGGTTATGAACAGAAACCCACAAGCTTCAAGGCAATAACCTTAACCTTTGATGATGGTTATCTAAGTGTTTACGAGAAAGCCTTGCCTACGTTGGAAACTTACGATTTAAAAGGAGCAGTATTTCTAATATCAAAGCTTATAAATGGATTCTTTGAAGGACAACGTCTTCTAAACTTAAAACATTTAAAAGAACTGATAAGAAAGGAATGGGAGGTAGCCTCACATACTAGAACACATAGGAAGCTAGTACATCTCTCAACAAAGGAAAAAGCTATAGAAATAATCAGAAGTAAGGACGATTTAGAAAGAGAGCTTAGCATCAATGTACAAACATTCGCTTACCCGTATGGAGCTTACGATTATGCTTCAATGTTTATTGCAGGCAAATTTTACATGTTTGCCAGAACAGTTTATCCAGGCATAAATTACTTAGACTCATGGATTGGTTATAATAGATATGCACTTAAAGGAACAGTTGTTAGGGAGAAGAATATAAGGAGAGTTAAGAATGAAATAAAGAAGGTTAAGGATAATGGTGGATGGCTCATTTTAGTCTTCCATAATATAGCAGATAGTGTTCAAGAAATTCCACCAGATAATATTAAACGATGCTGGATTACATATCGCAGATTCAGAGAAATTATTGAAACAATAGTGGAGTCAGGCATTCCCGTAAAGACGTTTAATGAAATAATATTTAAGAAGACATAGCTATTTACTTACGTTTAAACCGAAACATTTGCTTCTCTGTTGAAAACTTTTTATTGATGAACTTTATAAGTGTTGGTTTGGTAAAAACTTTAGAGATTGATGGTTTTGGAAGCGGAGCCTTATGGTGCTAAAGTTAGGCTTAAGTTTTCAATTATAGTGAATTTTATTATGCGTTTTTTAAGCTTATTTGCTGGGTTGCTTTTCACTGTTTCTGTAACTAGGAGGTTAAGTGTTGAAGAATTCGGTATTTGGATTATGTTGTTCAAATATATAAGCTACGTTTTACCTTTCACAGCTATTTTTACTTACTGGCTCCCTAGAACTATTAGCCGAGGATTCAATACGGCTAAGTCAGGTATTTTCCTATCTATACTTTTAGGTCTTACAGCGTCTATAGCATATTTATCCATAAGTTGGGGAGCATATGTATTCTTTAATCAGCCTTTTACACCTTTACTTCTCGCATCAATAATCGTTTTACAAGAGTATCTCTATCGAGGTTTATTGTACATAGCCTTATCTCATGCTCCTCAATAT
>QMRV01000122.1 GCA_003649445.1 Thermoprotei archaeon
CCAATAGTTTAAATTTCATTTAAATGTGGGAAAGTTTATAATGTTCGCACACTTTTCTCCCTTAAATGAGGAAAGCCAGTATCATCCTAGCTCTAGTAGTAATACTGGGAATAATTATTCCCACGTGTCAATGTACTCCCACAACTGAAGACAGCTATCCTTATGTACTTCGCTTAGAATGGCGGGTTGATATACCTGCAAGAGTTTCCTGTATTTCAGCTTCAAAAAACTTTGAAACAGTTGCCGCGTTAATTAGAAGCTATCCTTACAGTAAACTAACACTATTTTACAGAGGAAATCTCTGTACAATAGAGCTTAAAGGCCTACCTATAGACGGAATATGGGTTACAGCTAGAGGAGACTATTTTTTAGCTCACTTTACAAACGGGTCGCTCATCCTACTTGACGAAAACTTGAGAAAAGTAGTTCACTTTGGGCAAATGGATGATGCAAGAAACGCTATTTTCTCAGATAACGGAGAGTACTTCGTAGTATACGGCACTAGAAAGTTGAAATACTATAGTATATGGAAAATATTTCCTATATATGAGACGAGCTACATAAATTCAATACTGAAAGTAGACGTATCTTCGAGCGGGGAGTACGTCTTAGTAGCAGGTTTCAACACTTTCTGCGGAGCATGTATAAGTGAAGGATTAGTCTATACAAAACTAGCAAAATCTTCGGGTGAATATGTATCAATATGTGATAAATTTAGCTCAGACTGTATAGGCTACTTAACGCATGTACTTGGACCTAAAGGTATTTCAGCTAGATTGAAAGCAGATGTAGGGAGAACGCTACTAGTTTTCTACAACGATGAACTTAAAGTAATAAAGAAAGTGTCATTTCCGTATAAATTCAAGAATTTATGGAACTTCAATAGCAAAGCAAGAGTATTGAAAAAAGGCGACAGAGCGATAATAGCTGTAGATAAAGGTGAAGGCGAGTGGATCCTGTATGAAATAGATTTCGAAAACCTAGACATTAAGTACCCAGGAAATCTTACAGAAGTCAAAGCAGACTTCCTAGACTTCTCTCCATCAAATGTACTTATAGCATGCAGGAAAGTCGAGCAGAAAATAGTTCTCACAGTAGTAAACATGACTGACAGACAAGTACTAGCAGAAATAGAAAGAGCGCTCCTCGACACACGTGAAGAAGTAAAATCAGTAGAAATGTCATTGGATGGAAGAAAAGTTCTCTTAATAACTACAAAAGCAATTGAATGCTATTCTCTCCAGAAGAAAAAAGCTATGCCCGAAAAAGAGAAAACTAGAGTAATATTTCAATTCACTTTAGAAGGAAACCTAACAGACATAAGCTTAGAGCTAATAGATCTTGAAACAAGACAAATAGTTTTCAGCGACACTATCAACACCACAACTTTGGAATTATACTTACCTAAGAAAGCTTACCTGCTAAAAGCTCAAGCTGAAGGCTATGTGCCGCAGCAAGTAGTATTTAACTTGACTTTATTCAACTACACTACAGTAGTGCCTATATACTTAACCAAAGTGAAGCAAGAAGCTCTCTACAGAAAAGTCTTTGTTCAAGTAGTAGACACTAAAGGATGCGGGCTACCTACTGCAACAATACTAGTGTACTACAATACTCGCTTAGTGACAGCAAAAATAACTGAAACAAATGGTTCAGCCGCTTTTCTCCTACCTAAAGGAAATTACTCAATTGAAGTAACAAAGGAAGGCTATTACTCGGCTTACTGCAATATAACTGTAAGCGAAAGCGATGTAACTATATTTGTCACATTAGCAAAAAGAATAGAAGAATTCACTGCAGTACTCCATGTATTCAACTACACAGGAGAGCCTGTCAAGGAATTCTCGCTCCTCATAATTGAAGCAAATACGTCGAAAGTCCTCTACAAGACTAAAGTAGAGGGAAATGTGTACACCGCAGTTCTACCCAAAGGAATATACACAGTATTTGTAAACGCGTCTGGGGCACTCCCATTCAACAAAACGATATCAGTTTCAACGAACACTACTCTCTACATTACCCTTGGCCCTGTTGAAAGAAAAACACTAATACCGGAAACACTCTACACAGTCTTAACCACGCTCTTCTTCTTAATGGCTTTAATTATAGTAATGTTCGTATTAATGCTCACAAACGAGAAAATAGCTCTAAGAATAGTTAAGCATAGAAGAAAAATAGTTACATTAACACTAATAGTAGTCATAGCCTTTATACTGGCGCTCTCCTCGCTTCCAATGATATATCAGCAGGCTCCTAAACTAGAAGAAAAAGCAGAACGCCCCTACGACCTTTCATTTAAGCTAGTCGACGGAACAGCAGCTAGACTAAGCGACTATAGAGGAAAAATACTCATAGTAGAGCTAATGAGCACAGAGTGTCCAACATGCGAGAAAATAATACCTGTTCTCAAAGAAATATACTCCAAGTACAGAGGAATAGTCGAAATAATTTCGATTAGCATAGATCCCAGGGACACAGCCGAGATTCTAAAGGCTTATGCCGTAAAGAAAGATATTCCATGGAAAATAGGCTACAATTCTACAGCAGTATACACAGACAAATACTTATCTAAAGTATTTGCAGGTACACCTACAATACTAATCATAGACAGAGAAGGCTATGTACGAAAAGTACTATACGGTGCAGTAAGCTACGAACAGTTTAATGAAGCCTTGTCGGACATACTTAAATCAGTTGAAGTAAGCATAACAAGTCTGCTCATAAGCACACTCGTACTTGGAGTACTATCGAACTTTTCTGTATGCAGCTTCCAGCAAGCAGTCTTCCTCATAGGCTACCTTACAGGCCTAGAGCACTCTGTTCGCAGAACAATAGCGGTTACGATACTCTATGTCTTAGGCCTGGCAACAATGTTCATAGTGATAGGAGTGCTAATATTCCAGATAGGCGCGCTAGCACAAAATAGAAGCCTACTTCTCCTAGTAGGCGGAATAATCACAGTGCTCATAGGTTTGAGAATGTTAAACATAATTAAGCCTCCTAAATCAAAGCTCCTTGGAGACCTCTTTAGAAAGTTTAGAGGAGTAGAAGAATCGACAGTAAAGTCGCTTGCAGGCGCCTACGCACTAGGACTCGCTGTAGGAGCAGGCTTTGCCTGGACACAGTGCCTAGGCTCATTCCTGCCAGCTGTAATGTACGCGCTGTCCTACGGCTTTACTGACATAAAGTATGGAATACTAGTGCCACTTATCTACACAATAGGATTTAGTGTAGTCTTTTTAGTAATAGCGCTCGCAATAGAATTCGGCATGGCTAGACTAGCTAAGAAGAGTGAGAAGAGACTAGAGCTAATAGAGAAGATCTTCAGCCTCCTAATACTTTTCTTCGGAATCGACATGATTGTAGCAGGATTATTCAGTACAATGACTATTTTTGAGAGAATAGGCCAGTTAGTAAGATAGATTCTACCTAGATATTTTCAATAAAAATATTTTATCGAATATTGTTTTCTTAACTCCTTCAATTGAGCAAGTAAAACCAAAATCCTTTACAATACTGAGGACTTTCTCTAAGCCTGTAAGAGAAGAACACGTAATGTAAGCTTCACCTCCTTTTTTGAGCTTCTCAGAAAGCTCTTCTATAAACTTATAAAATAACTCGAGTTTTCTTCCACAGCAAATAGCTAAGTCGATTTCGTCAAGAGGATCTAACGGTAAGTAAGGAGGATTGAATACTACGACATTAAGCGAAGAGGCTCTAAAACAAGAAAGACCGTCGGCTACTATGACATCTATTTTGTGGCTATACTTGGCGCACACGATATTCTGTTTAGCGCAACACGCGGTTCTCCACACGACATCGGTTGCAATACCATAGTTTATTTTGTCAGCTAGTGAAATTATGAGCGCGCCGCTACCCGACCCTACTTCAACTAACTCATTGAATGTCTTTTCATGTAAGTGCTCTACAAGAAGATCTGTAGAGTATGTTCTTTTGGGATTAAAGACAGAGTCTAAGTAGAGGCGTATCCCTCTATAGTTAATGTATTTTCCAGTAGAGAGCTTAATGTATGCTCTAAGAAGTTTTCTAACGATTTTTGCTCGAAGACTCATGGGAAAACAGTCTTCACTTCTACTTCTTTCACTCCCTCGACTTCACTGACTTTTCTTTCGATCACTAAGGCAAAGTACCTCATCAATGGGCAGAACGGCGAAGTAGGCCTAAAGTATACCGTCACTTTACCGTCTTCTACTTTAATATCTTTGACCATGCCTGCGTCAACAATATTCATACCTATTTCTGGGTCCATAACTTCTTTTAGAGCCGACAATACTTTCTCTTTTAACTCTGACATAGTGTACTATTACTGTCTGCAAAATATATAGCTTTAAGCAAACTGTTCGCTATAGAGAACAAAGAGTAGTCAGAATAACAGCAAAACTTAAAATATTCAATTATTAACTCTACGAGGGGGTCATTATTGAATACCTACCGATAGCCAAACTCCTTTCTTCCCCAAAAGAGGGAGAAGAAGTAGCTATTAGAGGATGGGTCTACAGAAAAAGAGAACTCAAAACAGGAGTATTCATTCTCGTAAGAGACTCTACTGGAGTAGTACAGTGTGTAGTTAAGCCAGCAAATAAGGAAGCTTATCAAAAAGCTCTAGAGCTAGGTATAGAAAGTTCACTTAAATTAAAAGGAGTAGTCAAACTAGACAAACGTGCTCCAGGCGGAGTAGAACTCCACGTAACAAAACTTGAGCCAGTTCACGTAAACTCTATTTTCCCAATAACTAAGGACGCTTCACCTGAATACCTGCTAGACGTTAGACATCTATGGCTAAGAAGCCGTAAAATGAACGCAGTTCTTAAAATAAGGCATACAGTCTTCGGAGCAATACACGAGTATTTCAGAAGCAAAGGCTTCTACGAAGTACAATGCCCCACATTCATTACGGCTGCATGTGAAGGAGGAGCAACACTATTCTCAGTAGACTACTTCGGAAGAAAAGACGTATACTTAACGCAGTCGGCGCAGTTCTACTTAGAAGCACTCATATTCACGCTAGAAAAAGTCTACACAATAGCTCCTTCATTTAGAGCAGAGAAATCGAGAACAAGGAGGCATCTAACAGAGTTCTGGCACGCTGAGGCAGAAGTAGCGTGGTGCGGGCTAGAAGATATAATGAAAATTGAAGAAGAGCTAGTAACATATATTGTCAGAAAAGTCTTAAATGAAAGACTAGAAGAATTAAGTTTCCTTAAAAGGGATATAAATATGCTAGAAAACGTTAAGCCTCCATTCTACAGAATCACTTACGATGAAGCTTTAGAAATAATCAACAGAAAGGGATTCAGCCTTAAGTGGGGAGAAGACTTCGGAGCAGACGAAGAAAGAGCTCTGACAAAAGAATTCGACAAACCAGTCTTCGTGTACGGCTATCCAGAAGAATGTAAAGCATTTTACCACAAAAACGACCCCAAGAGGCCGGAAGTCACTCTCTCAGTAGACCTACTGGCGCCAGAAGGCTACGGCGAAATAATAGGCGGAGGAGAAAGAATAGCCGACGAAAAAGAACTCGTCGAGAAAATAAAGAGATTTGGTCTTAGAGCAGAAGACTATGAATGGTACATAGACTTAAGAAGGTACGGCAGCGTACCTCACGCTGGATTCGGACTAGGAGTAGACAGAACAGTCATGTGGATAGCGGGACTAGACCACATAGTAAACGCAATTCCATTCCCCAGAACCATTAGAAGAGTATACCCGTAGTGATAAAATGCTATCAACAACTATTAAGAAAGCAGCAGAAGTCCTCTTAAAGTTACCTAAAACTGAAACAGACTATTTCTTAGCCTCAAGATCATTGCCTTATCCAGTACAAAAAGCTTTAGAAAAACACCTTGAAGAAGGAAAAACAGCCTTAGAGAAAGCCGCAG
>QMRV01000123.1 GCA_003649445.1 Thermoprotei archaeon
CAGTATAGAGTAGCGGTGCACCGCCTTCATCTTTAACTTCAATAATATACTCGTAAATTCCAGTTTTAGGAACAATAAACTTAGGTGTTAAAGGTTTAGAAGCATAACTAACATCACTCCAACTCCATCTCCCGCCAGTTGCAAGATATATGAAAGTAATATTAATACTGTAAGGAGACTCTGAAACACCCTCAACACTTAAATCAACATTAACAACACTATCCTCAACGAGAAAAACAGAACTCTCTCCCAACACTATCGTGGAGAACAGTCTGTAAACGATAAGAACGCTGACCATAAACTAAACTAACAAAAACAACACCAGCCAAAAACATACATAGGAAAACAATAAGAAACACCGAGAAATAGGCAAACAAACGCACCTACCTAAACCTCCTAAACAAAATAATAACCAACGTTAAAACAAAAGCCAAGGAAAACAGCAAAACCTTAAACAAAGAATACTCCTCACCATAACCCTCCACCTTACCAAACACAGGCTTCTCCAAAGGAATATTAGTATCTACAAGCTTAATTTCTAACCTATAAAAACCATCGACAATATATTCAGGAGACTCAACTTCGCCTGAAATGGCAACATAAGTTACGTTAAATAGGCCGTATAGCAGGTTAGATTGGAAGTGTTCAGAATAGGTCCCTACAGGTTCATAGCCCGGTGTTACCTCTTCTAAGGCTATAGCCACTAAAATACCTGATAAAGTATCGTAATACATTTTAGGGATTTTAGGATCATATATGTAGCTAATGAGAGTCCTATTTTCCTCAAAGTACATCCAATGTTCTTTAGAGAGATTAGCTGCTCTCGTCTCTGTTCTTAGAAGCCTAGGACCACTTAAAATAATAGAGTTTACTCTAAATGAGGCGTTTTCGCTTAGTTCTTGCAAGGGTTTCAAATCAGCAATAGCATTGTAAGTATATCTATCAATATCTTTCTCGTTAACTCTATACTCTATATTCCATTTTTTAAAATCAGTGGTAACAGAGAATACTATTAGAGGCTTATTTTCAGTAAGAATTTCCGGAGGAAGAATGAAGAAGAATAAGCCGACAGGTTCCCCGTCGTAGTATGCTTTCATGTTATTTAAGTCAATGGTAATGTTTTTGCTTAGAGTAAGCTTGGTTAAATTATAATAAATTGTGGTCATATTGCCTCTGACGCTACTTGTAGGTCCTAAACTTGGAATAGGGGGGTACATGTATGAAGGTGCAGGCTCTTCCCCTAAAGCATATGGAATCCATTCCTCAATACCTTTCTTCAAAATATCATCAAGGATAATAGTGAAATTCACATAAGCTAAGTTATCGCGGACATCTAATATTGTCCAGCTAAAACACATCTTGGCAAGGTAAATACGTTTTATAACATAAACTATTTCATCAGATATTTTAACATCTTTAAGAAGAATTACACTTGCTCTCGGGTCAGAACAATAAATAGCATAAACTCCGGGTCTAACCCAGTAAAAAGTATGGTTATTACAATTAATGAGAGGTATACATGTTACTAAGTAGAAGATGGTGATTAGTAATATGAGTAATAAAAAAATCCTTGTGTTCATTAGAACATAGCCTCCTAGAAGCTTATGGGCTAGTTGATACTGTAAGGTCTCCTTCATAACCATAGTTTTTAGTTTTCCCTATCATATATGTAACTGCTTTTTTTACATAACCTTTAGCATAGGGATAATCTGCTTCGCGGTGGATATGTCCATCACAGTCATAGTTGAAGCCATCAGGTGCTGGCAACCAACCATGTTCGTACGAATCTGCAGCATTAGTTCCATTAACTATTATATAGAAATCCCGATACATACATACGCATTCTACTCCCTCAATCTCAGGCCGATCATGGATTCCTGCTTCCCAAGATACCTCATCTGCCTTATCCGTTCTGTACGCCTCTACTTCAGCTGTCAACACTACTGTATAGCTTTCCCCGTATTTCCACTTATATGCTACGCCAGCGGATATTAAGGCTGTTGTAGTGATAAGTATCGTGATAAATAGTGCTTCTAAAATAGCATATTTGGACTTCATTTTTATCACTTGCTTTTCAAAGGTTAGGTAAATATTTATTTTTTAAAAACAAGAATTTAACTTCTCATTTGAAAATCTTATTTAATACAGGGATTTGCTGCATAGGTTAGTTTTAAAAGTTGGTGTTGGTAAATGTTGGTTACTTGGTGAAATTCTTTAGTGATTTGATGATATTTATACATAGCTGTAATAGAATTACGTCATAACTGAGCAGAGTTGGTGCTGGAAAATTTAATAGTAGGTTGTCCCTAGTTTTACTATAGGTGAACCTGGTTTGACTCTTAGGTTGAAAGTTGGAAGAAAAGGCTATATTATTTTGCCTAAGGCTATTCGTGAAGCCGTTGGTATTGATGAAGGCGATGAAGTTATTGTTGAAGTTAGAGATGGCATCATACTTAGACCTGCTAAGAGGAGGGTTGATGTTGAGAAGCTTAGGAATTCGTTAAGGAGGCATGTCGAGATTTTAAAGAACATTCCTAGTAGAATGGAGCCTAAACCTGGCGAGCTAGCTCAAGTCTATCTTGAAGAGGAGTTTGAGCGATGAAGGTGTTTATAGATTCCCCGCTCCTCATATATCTTAACACACTAGCTAACAGCAAAGATAGAATTTTATATGAGAACTTCTACATAGATATTTTAACCAAGTATAAGCCTTACACGGACGTTCTTGTACTTGATGAACTGATCTACATTTCTAAGAAAAAGTATGGGATACCATATAATGTTTCAATAGAATTTATACGATCTAGTATACTCCCATACGTGTACATACTTGGTTTAGGAGAAGAAGAATACGATAATGCCGAAAAAATACTAGTAGAGTACGGTCTTAAACCTTCAGATGCTCTGCATTTAGGGGCAATGGTCAATAATAATATTAACTTGGTAGTTAGCGAAGACAGGGAGTTCGATAAAATACCTGCAATAAAAAGGCTATGGATAAGTTAGTTGATGCTATAGGGTTCTTAAGTTTAAACAGTTTTAGGTCTATAATCTGTATTTCTAGTTCCCTTGAATACATTATGGTGTATATGTCGCTGGTCACTAATAGTATTCTTGTAGCATTTGTAAAGCATTTTAGGGTTTTGTAAAAAGGTTAATGTTTTAATGATGCTTATTCTTAAGCTGTAATGCTCATGACTATATGGTATATATTGTCTTGTAGCTTCCTTTACGTGTTTAATTTTTATAGTTAGTATTTTATTTTATGTATTTGTTGGGTTTTTAGTCTGGAAGATTTTTACGTGTCATGATAGAGTAGAAGCTAGTGGTATTGTCTTTAATGAAGGAAAAATTGGTGATAATAATGCCTGAGTGGTTATAGACTAAAACTTCTACTTTTCTATAAGAACCTATTAACCGTGAACTCTTATCACCTGTATTTTGATATAAATATTAAATTGTTGAAACTATTACGGAAAATATTCTACAATGGTTTTTATTTAAATTGTGGATTAATATAGGAGTATGGTCCATTCCTTTAACTTACCCGTAATTGGATCTACTTGTAAACCTAGTACTTCAAGTGTTGTTACACCAATAAGAACTTTATCAATAATATCGGAAACAAGCACCGGAACTATTTCTTCTTTCCCTTCAAGTTCTATCCACGCCCTAGAACGCTCAAGTTCAATCCTACCGCCAGTAGTTTCAACAACTGTTTTACCTGTTGACCTGAGGTTGAGCATGTCTGCTATTCTGCGAGGAATAACAGTTAATGTAGCACCTGCATCGACAACTGCATCGACTTCAACAACTTTAGCTCTGCTAACATTGCTAATTTTAACTTTAACCTTAACATGACCCAAGTTAAGCGCCGCCCATATATGTTTAAACTTATGAATTTTTAGCTTATTCTCTACATAATTAAGCGTTAATTATTTAGATTTTCCATGAATACTCCATAATTAACTTGGCATTGAAAACTTCAACTTATTAATTTCTGCTTCCTATAACGTTTAATGTTCTTTCCTAATCATTCGTGCATTTGTTTTCTTATTTCCTTAGGTATAGGGTTTTCTAGTATTAATCCATATTTTTCCGCCAGTTTTTCTACGTGTTTATCGTTTGGAACTATTATTGGAATATTGTTGTCTATAGCTGTTGATACGAGCAATGCATCTCCTAGTGGTACATTTTCCTCTATAGCCATGTAGAAACCTCGTTTTGAACATGGGATTAAGGTTAAACCTTCAGCAACACATAGTATTTTCCTAGCTACTGCTTCTCTCGGCCTTATTTGGTAGTACCAGTATAGGATATTATATGTTTCGAGTAGGGTAGTGGCTGTTACGTAAACCTTTAGCTCTCCTTTCAATGCACGTTCGATGAATGGTCTTGTATATTTTGTTGCTATATGGTTTTCAAGTAGTGCATAGGAGAGTATGTCAGCATCAACTATTCTCATTCTTTTATAGCCCCATAGATGTGTTTTGCAATGCTAGCATCGGCTTTTACTAAATTCTCATTCTCTATGTAAAGCTTATTTTTCCTGAACTCTTCTAACACATTAATAGCTTTCCTAATAATAATTACATTACCTTGTTCTTCCACAATAACCTCGTCTCCTGGTCTTAAATTTCCACGTGCCGATACTGGTAATGTTATTCTCCATCTACTATCTATTTTAGCTTTTCCCACACCCATACCCACTCCCACATAGTGGTATTTCTATGAACTATTTAAAACTTTATGCAAGTAAGGTGTACTATTGTTTGTATATTATTTTGTGAAACCTCTCTATGTATTCTGGATGTTTTTCTAGCCAGTATTTTACGTAGCTACATGAAACTTTGAGTACGCGTATTTTCTTTTCTATGGCGTAGCTTATTGCGTATTTTACTAGCTTAGACGCTATTCCTTTTCCTCTGAATTTGCGTAGAGTATATGTTAGGATTAGATGTATTGCGTCGTTTTCTATTCTGTATTTTAGTATTGCTACCTTCTTTCTCCCTATTTTTGCGTAGAATTTTTCGTTATTAAGGCCGAAGGTTAGTTCTTTCTTCATCATTTTCAACCGGGACTATATTATTTTATTTAAGGTAAAAGCTAATTAGGGTATTTTTCGAATTATTCTTCAGCATTGCTTTACGGTATTGGGCTATGCATGAGTGGGCTATTGCTGAGGGTATAGTTAGTACCGTTGTTAGTTTTTCCTTGAAGGAGGGTGCTAAGAAGGTTACTAAAGTTGTTATTAGTGTTGGTGAGCTTTCTCAGTTAAATCTTGAAATTTTAAGAGACGCTATTAAGGAGCTATCTGAGGGTACGATAATGGAAGGTGCTGAAATAGTTTTCCAAGTAGAGGAAGCAATGTTTAAATGCTCAAGCTGTGGTTTTTCATGGAGTTTCAGTAGTGTGAAGAAGAATTTGCTGAGAATGTTTTGCGGGGAAGACGTTGAAGAATGTGATAACCCTGTTCACTACGTTCCAGACCTTGTTAACGTGTTCCTGCGCTGTCCTAAATGCGGTAGTCCAGATTTTGAAATTTCTTCGGGAAGAGGCGTTAACATAGTTTCAGTAGAGGTTATTAAGTAATGGAGAGAGCCCTTGACCCGAGAGAAGCAGCTATAGATAAGAGGTTTAAAGGAATAAAGTATAGTGTTCTCGTTTTAAGCGGTAAAGGAGGTGTAGGTAAGAGCGTAATATCGTCAATAATTTCCCTCCTATTAGCCAAGGAGAAGTTTAA
>QMRV01000124.1 GCA_003649445.1 Thermoprotei archaeon
ATACTCACCTTCATATGTATTGGAGGCGCCATTCAAACCTACACTTTTGTACACGATATTCCTGGAATTCCTAAGCCTCCACTCTACGATTTGCTTAGACCTTTCGATCTATGGGCTCCCTGGATCTTCTTCACAATTCCCATAGATATTCTCAGCTACACTTTAGGCCTTTCACGGCTAATCCACTTTCTCCCCAACATGGGCGGTGTATGTTTTCCCCTATTCAGCATCACCTATGCCTACATAGTATCCTGCTGGACGATTTATACGTGGCGTCGCTGGCTTGCCTCTGCTGAGAACAGATCAACCGTGCCCATTATAGGTGCTGTGCTTGGCGCTCTTCTAGCTTCACCAAGCATATACACAATATTTAACGGAAAAATTGAAAACGTGATCTTCGCCGCCAGCTCCATAATGTTCACTGCTCTTATAGCATCCATCTACACTATATCCATTTACGGCATATATAGAATGTTTCGAACTTTTATCTAATATGCTGAATAGAGGCCGCCAACCTTCACCCATTCTAACCTCCTATCATCCCAAAAGTATAAGTATTCTTTGGGGAATGTATTTAGGTTACATTCGTGTAATTTTATTGTAGAGAGATTATGACCTATCATATAGGAGTTTTGAGGAGGATAAAGGAGGTTATTAGTGAAGTTGCTGTAAAGCAAGGTATAAATGTTGATAAGGTTATCTTATTTGGTAGTAGAGCTAGAGGGGATTTCAGAGAGAATTCTGATTAGGATTTACTAGTTATAACTAAGACTAAGTATAGTAGAAGAGTTGTAAGGGAATTTCTATTGGAGGTTAGAAGAAGTTATAGTACTATATAGCCCTAGTAAAATTGTGGTCTTCGAGAGTTTCTAGATTATTGTCGTTACTATTCTTTCTCTGCCTAAGTGTGCTACCAGGTAGAATGCTACACTTAATATAGTTAGTGATATGGTTAATACTACACCTAGACTCCACCATGACATAATAGAGTTACCTGGTACAGTTAGCCGCCTCACCACTAAGTATAGTATCGTGAATAATGTGAAGAAGACTATGTAGTTTAATATTTGTATTTGCCTCATACCAAGAGCGTACTGTAAGAGCCCTAGTATGCCAATAGCAGATGCTATAATTACCGGTATTGCTATAGCCAAATATGCTATCATCACCTCATTTAGCCTATACTCTCTAAGACATATGAAGAGCATCATCGACATCAAAGCTATCAAATAGGATGGTAATGTTAATCCTATAACCTTACCCAACCATAACTCTCTCAACGTTATTGGTGTACAAAGCAGGGTCTCCACAACACCCTCCCGCTTCTCCCTGACAAGTCTACTGCTCAAGCCAAAACCAGCAAGGACTCCAAGACAGGGCGCTATATAAAATACTAGGGATTCAACGTTAAATACTATGTTGTGTTTCAGTATTGTCACATTCAGTAACGTTAAGAACGATAGAACACTAAACCCACTAGATAGTATACTCTTATCTCTAATTGTCTCCTTAAGCTCCTTCCAAACAATAACCCCTATCATAACCTACTCACCCATCCCCCTAACAAGCTCAAGATACATCTTCTCCAATGACTTCCTTATCCTTCTAGCCTCTACGACCTTAAATCCCATTCCCACAAGGTCACTTAGAAGTCTAGAGGGATCACCGCTCACTAATACAGCAACTCTTTCATCATTTCTTTTACACTCTAATACATAATCTAACTCCTTCAACCTCTCGATAGCCCTTAAAGCATCACTACCATTAACGAAGTAGACCTCTACTAGTTGTTCACTAGATTTTATAAGTAGATTCTCAATAGCATCGCACGCTATCACTCTACCCTTCACTAATAATGCTACTTTGGAGCATACCTTCTCAACTTCCTCAAGATCGTGGGAGGCATAGAGGATGGTTACACCTTCCCTTCTAGAAAGCTTAGTAACCAAATCTCTCACTATAACTCGTGCTTCAACATCTAATCCTGAAGTTGGCTCATCAAGAAAGAGTACTTCGGGATTACGGATTATTGCTCTAGCTAGTGCAAGTCTCCTCCTCATACCCTTAGAGAAGTAACCAACTTTTAACCCCCTTACCTCGTAAAGTCCCACAAGCTCTAGAAGCTCCTTAATCTTCTTCTCCCTTTCCACTCTACTCTTCAAGCCATAAACTCTAGCATAGAAATCGAGATTCTCAAAAGCCGTGAGCTTGGAAAACAAGCCATCACTCTCCAGGACAACGCCAACTCTATTCCTAAGCTCCCTGTTCTCACTAGGCCTTCCACCTAGGACAAGAGCTTTACCCGAAGTAGGCGCTAGTAGTCCAAGAAGGATCCTAATGGTAGTAGTCTTACCAGCACCATTAGGACCTAATAACCCGAAAACCGCACCCCTCCTCACATGAAATGTTACATCATGAAGTACACTTCTACCATTAAACTTCTTAACTAACCCCTCAACCTCAATAACCCACTTCACCACTAGTTCACCCTCTCACTTCACATTATTACTCATTAGCCTTCACATAATGCTAGTATGCTTTGAAAACTCTCCTCTTCACAATAGACCGGTAGCTGTAGAAGACAAACCACAAAGATATTAACACTAAGATAGCTAAGTATACTGGCTTAGCGCCCTCCAATAGAACCCTCGATAGCGTAAAGGTCGCTATTATTACGTATGCTATTATGTTTATGACTATTATGTTTATGATGTAGGCTCTCTTCTGCCAACCATACTTCTTAATGGTGATTATGGCTTGTAGTGCTGCATAACCCTCCTTAGTCAAAGTATACTTACCATCACTATTCAATGTTATGAGATTTTCCAGCTTCTTCAAGTGAAAATCTAACTTACCACTACTCTTAATCCCAAACGCCCTCTTTAACTCTGAGAAGCCCATAGGTCTCTCAGCGAGCAACTTCAAAATCTTAATCCTAAGAGGGTGAGCTATTGCCTCAAAGGTTTCATTGGATCCCATACTCTACCTCACCAAGTGTTACTAAACCTGTAAACTAAATATAACTCTAAAGTCGTAGACTGGAAGGTCAAGAAAACTAGACTACAATCAAACCTAAAAACACTACTTAACTCAACCATAATATAGTTATATATGGTTATAGGTTTAAATCCTTAATTAAAATATATTACACTTTGATGTATGCTCTTACTGTGATGGGCTATAATACTCTTTAGGAGAAGAGAAGCCTACCTGAAAAACCGCTAAGGAGGCAGAGAAGAAGTATTGTAAAATAGCAGACCTAATTAGTAAGGGTAAGTTTGAAGAAGCCTACGAGAGAAGTCTTGAGATCTACAGGAAGTTAAAGGCATTCCCTCAAAGTGAGATTGATGAACGTCCTGAAGCAATAAATTGCATAATAAACTATCTTTACAGGTTATGTGAGCTAGCAAGACTCCTCGAAAAATTCGATAAATGCATTAACTGGGGTAACGAGTATTTCGCGCGCGTACAGAAGGGTTCATCTACTTGGAAAAAGGGTATCACGTTCTCTGTCTTCTTAGAAAATAGCTCGGTTACTGGCGAGCTTGCATATTCAACATGCGATTCTAACTTTGATCGATCCTTTAAATCGAAAGCTATCGCTAATCCCTCTTTCGATGCATAAATTTCTGCATAGATGCCTTTGGCAGTCATGTAACGAGGAAAACTGCTATTTACGAAGTGATGAGGAATACTCAATTGATCAACTGAGGTATCAATGAACTCTTTAATGGTGTAAACATACTCTTCAACAAATGCCTTTATAGACTCCCTTGAGTACATACTACGATCCCTAATTACTATATCACTTACCATATATTTACTAGGATGCCCACAATAGCCTATTAAATAATTCAATCATTAAGTAATTCATGACCTAATTTCTCCTTCTCATATACGATTCCCACAACTTCTTCAAGTATTTTCACCATGAATATAATTTGAAGAGTTTAACTTGATCGCGAGTTCTAGCGTTCTCTACAATAAGAATTACTGGAACCATGAAGCTACAAATAATTCATAACTGTAGATTGTCTAACCTTTGAGGGTGGTATGTACTTATCCCAGACCATCTCTACCTTTTTGCCAATGATTGTCACTTTAACATAAAGTTGTACACCATCGGCTTCTATGATTCTACTAATTATGGCCAAAGCTTTTCACCTCACGTAATACTTGTCATTACTGCTATCTAAGTGAATGCCAACGACTAGAGGCTTATTGCCCTTTAACGTTAAGATAGCTGCTTGACCGTTTAAAGGCTGGTATGCTAAGTATATTCTCCTTGCAATATTCTTTTTCCCTCCTTTTAACACTAGAGGCCATGAGATTCCATTCGTCCCTTGATATTCTCCATTTATATTCTCGTTTCCGGAGACATTGAAGTAGCCATTCATTATGCCTTTTAATAAGCTTTAGTAACCACTCCCTAATCTCTTCATCTTTTAGTAGCTCTCTCCATAGTTCATCGTATTCTCCACATATCAATCTAAAGCGGTTAAGCTTGGTTTCGTAGATTATAGCGTAGAAGCCGTTCTCCTTGAAGCCGAGCTCGTTGAGCTTATCGTTAAGCCTTAGCCCTCCACCAAAGTAGATCAGTATTGCTAAAGCTCTTAGCTCATTCTGTTTCATTAAAGCCTTGATATGGCTGACTAGGTTATGAATGTTGTATATCTGTATTAACTTGGTAGCCTCAACGCTATGCTTAGGCCTCCAGTTTCCTGATCTAGATGGGTTAAGCCATTTCTCTCTACCAGCTCTACTACGATTAATGTCCACCGTTCTCTCAAGATCATCGAGATCGATATCGTCTCTAACCCTGTACCTCCCACCCTTCTTAACAACAATACCCTTCCTTACTAAATAGCTTAGCTCAGCCCTAAGCGTATTCTCCTTAATGTCTACTCCCAACTGAGAAAGGAACTTGTATAAGTCTCTCGGTCTAGCCCCTTCTGGCCTCACTCTGCAATAGTGATATAGCCCTGAAAGTACGGCTAGCTGAGGACTTATACTGTAAGCCTCCTTAACTCTTTCCCAGACTTTGGAAACAATTAATTTAGGCCCAACAGGCACTAAAATTGTAGGCTTGATGGAGGCATCTACGAAAACTGTATATTCCTTAGTCCGGGAAAGGAGCAAGCGTGGGCACCTCACCATAATAGGGGGTATCAGGATAAGGTTGGTGTTGCTTTGCGATTTCCATTGCCATGCCTCTTTCTTGCATCTGTTTTACCCCCCCATATCCCTTTAAGCCAGGGAGGCAACGGTTTCCTTTGAAGGCCTTCATGGATAGCCTTTCTGACTGTGAGTAATAGCTTGCGTGAAGGCACTATATTGACATTTAACTGTTCTAGCATTTCTTTGATAACTAAATCTACGTTGGAGCTGGCTCGTGAGTATGACAGCCTCAGCTCATCAATTATATACGGTGCTAAGAGTTTCATACCCCTCCACACCTCCTTCTCCACATATTTATTCACAGATAGGACCACCTTCTTCCTCCCGTAGCTAAGCGTCTTTACTAACCCTAGTCCTTCGAGAACTGATATGATACGCCTGGAGCTTCTATCCGATACGCTTAGACAGCTGCTTAGCTTTGTCGAGCTATCCACGCCGTAACCTGCTACCAGTGCTACGAGCGCCCGTAGTATGGTTGGGTGGAGGTTATTCATTAACCTCCTAGCTTCTCTTAAGCTTACTATCCTCGCCATC
>QMRV01000125.1 GCA_003649445.1 Thermoprotei archaeon
GGCTTTAAGACTGCATTAAAGGAAACAGCTTTTGAAATGAAGCCGAAGAAAGTAGTTGTAATAGATTTCGCTAAAATACTAGAGAAGCTAAAGAAGTCGGGAGTGATCCTGAAGGCTGTGAAGTGTCCTGTATGTGGTGCACCAGTAAAGCTCCCAGAGAAAGGAGATACTGTAAAATGTCCTTACTGCGGCTCTACACTTAAAGCAATAGACGTGTATAAGCTTTTAAGTAAAATACTGAATATTTAGATCAATGCGCTGTAAGCGCCGCATACTGTTTTATACAAGCTAAAGGAATTATCTTTGTGAAAATAGGTGTATTCACAACAGAGATAGTTAGGAAAATTTACGGCAAGAGCCTCGATGAAGCAGGATCTATGTTAAAAGACTATGTTGAAAAGGCTTTCAAAATACTTGATGAACTAGAGTTAAATTGCACAGAGTTCTGTATTAAACTGAGTACTTTAGAGAAGTTATGTAGAGTTACACGTGAACTAGATAGGTTCGACTTACTGTTGCATGAGCCGAGTGAATGTAGTGCAGCTAATTTGTCTTACCTAGATTCCGAGGAAAGAAAACATGTACTAGAGAATCTTAAATCGGTAATAGACTATGCTTCAGTCGGAGGATTTAGAGTTATTACTATTCACCCTGCTTCCTATAATCCAGGTGAGCCGGGCTACGCGTACGCCGACGTGCACTATAAATATTTTGAGCCCAAAAAAGCTTGGGAGACTTCAATAGTGTACTTGAAATATTTGGCTAACTATGCTTCTAAAAAGGGAGTTCTACTAGGATTAGAGAATATGCCTAAAGCAATATATGTTAATGGAGAATTCTTGAAGACACCTCACTTCGGAAAAGGCCGCGATGAACTTTTACGAATACTTTCCAGTGTGGACAATAGCTACCTTAAAATAACTTTTGACACGGGTCATGCTAATACAGTGTGTCAGCCAGCTGACTACGCTGAAGGAATTGTCGATAAAATAGTACATATACATGCCCATGATAATGATGGAACATGTGATCAACACGCCCCTCTCGGTTCAGGTACGGTAGACTTCCCTAGATTCTTCAAGCTACTCGTCGAAAACAACTACGAGAACAGCCTAGTTATTGAAAGAGTATTCGACGATAATATTCTAAAAGATATTGAGAAAATAAAGTATTGGCTAAAATATTCGGCTAAGCTATAGCCATTTCTTGCAATTGTGGCAATACCACCTATTGTACTGTGGGTAATAGGTTGCAGGTTTTCCGCAATCTGGACAGACTATTGTCTGTGTTATGGGAGAAGGAATTCTTATTTCGACGTCGCTTCCAGGCTCTTTTTCAACTATTACTGCTGTGCCGTAAGCAGATACTACAATAAATCCTTCGAGAATTTCGTTTGTCTCGAAGTCTACGCCTACAACAGCATTAGCGCCAATCATTTTAGCCTGCTTCTTTAAATCTTCTACAGCTTCTTTACGAGCTTTCCGTATTTCCTCTAAGTAGGCTTCTCCTCTGCCGCCTGCTAAAGCCTCTATTCCTGAAATAAATCGCCCAAGCATTCCTCTAGTTCTACAAGATTCTCCATAAACCACTCCTAAAATAGCCTTAATTTTGTAGCCAGGTATTGTTGGAGTAGTAACTACAATAATGTCACTTACCTCGCTCATCAATAATTAAGTACTAGGCAGTACTTTTAAAGCCTTATCTCAACGATTACTAAGAATTAATGTAGTACACTAGTCTATGCTATCAAGGAGAGCACTGCAGTTACAATTAATAGAATTAAGATTGTAGAAAACGATTTTAAAACATAGAGAAATATTTTACTAAGCTTAACTCTACTTAACTCCACTTTACCTATACTAAAAGCTCTTATCTCCATTTCCTTCTCGTCAATTTCTTTAACTATTTCATCTAAATTTTTCTTTAGTTTACTTAAAGTAAAATATTTCTCAGGAGTCTTTAAATCTGCTAAAAGTTTCTTCAAATCAAAGGGTTTCTCTAAAATCCATGCTTTGCTATACACGCACCAGTCTTTCATAATTTTTTCCACGTAAATCCATTTTCTAGAAACTACTACGAGGTCTGCTGTCTTCAGGTCAAGGTAAGTCAAGTACGTTTCACCTACTTCAGTTAAATCTACTATAAGTTTTTTCAAGTAACTATCTATTTTGACTATCTGAGGCCTTGGAGCCAGCTCACGGTGCTCTGAAACAGTGTCTCTGAATGGATTATAAGTAAATTTAACGAAAACACCTAAGTCTTCAATATTCCTCGCGTCTAAGTCCAGTTGAAGAGGAATTCCAGCTAAAATAGTTCCAGTAAATCCTCCTAGAACTAAGCCTACTAGCATAAAGTCTCCTACAGGGAGAACTACTTTCTGCTCTACATAGGCAATAGTGCTCGCCGCCAAAATAGAGGCTACTAGAACTGCTACAAACGTAGATATTATTGCATAGAAAAGTATCTGTATCGAGCGATACTTTATTCTAGCCATAGTCACGGCTTTTTGAAGTGAATTTGTCTCAAGTAAACACTTATAAACAGTTCTATAGAATTCAGCAGTCTTAGCTAAGAGCAGAATTGTTATAAAATACATTAAGAGAACAGTTGCCGCAAATACTGAGTAGAAAAAGTAAAATCCCATAATAGAGCTCACTGCAGCTAAAGGAAAAAGTGAAGAAAAGCCGGCTATCTCTAGTGCAAAAAGGTAGTTTGATATTCTTGAAGAATACTTGCTGAGAATACACGAAAACTGTTTTGCACCGAGCCCAGTGAATACTAGCTTTTGTTCTAGGAACACTTTCTCATTTCTTTTCTCCTAATACATTTATTTAAGTAGTTGCAGTGTTTTCAAAACAACTTATATTGGTGTTCCCACTAAGTATTAATGATAATATGCTATGGTACTTATCGCTAGACACTACACCTGCAAAGAAAATGCTACGTGTCTTAGAACTCGTCGAAAAAGGCAGAGAATGGGATAAAGCTCTTAAAAATGTCTTAAATACAAAGCCTTATAGATATATGCTTTTCGCGCATGATTTGAGTACAGGCGATATTTTTAAAGTAATGAAAGCTCTTTCTGAGGGAAAAGAAGTTGAAGGCAAGTTATCTTCAATATATAATGAGTATAAAAAGTGTTTAGAAAATAAAGAAGAATATTATAGTTTAGTAAAGAAAATAGATGAAAATAAAAACGAGATACTGAGAGAAGCCTGTAGAAGAGCATCAGAGTATTTGCCGAAGAATACTGAAGTAGAAGCAAAAATCTACTTCGTTGTAGGTGGAAGTGACGCTTATGGAGTGAACTTAATAGATACTCTAGCAGTAGTAATGAACATAACACATTTCTTGGGGAACTTAAACAAATTATCAGCTGTACTGGCACATGAGCTACACCACAAGGCTCTCGGCCATTATGGTAGAGAAATTTACTGGAGGCTTACTCGAAAAGGATTAATTAACATGAGAAATGTCTACGAAATACTGCTTGAAGTAATGGGCGAAGGAATAGCTTCACTAGTAGCTTCACCTTACTTAGCGTTCGAGAAATATTTAGCTCTCAAAGAGAGTATTAAAGAAGAGTACCGGAAAGTAGAGACAGGAATAATTAAGGCATACGCAGGTAAAAATGTTCTCAACGAACTTTACTCAAACATAGGTCCAGTATACACTGTTGGACTCGATATGAGCCTTAAAATAGAGACTACTCTAGGAAAACAGAAACTAGTCGAGACTCTAAATGATCCCACGACGTTTTCGTTTTTCTGCAATTATATGAGAGCAGTAGATCTAAGTGGCGAAGGCTACTATTTCTCCACAGAAACTATTGAAATACTGAGTGAACTTAAAGAAAAAATAAACAACATGATTTGAAAGCGCAGAAAATATTATAGTCTAGCAGACAGTAACATAGGGGGATAGTTACGGTTAAGTGCGAGTACTGCGGAAAACACATAGACGGTCTTCCATTTAAATGCAAATACTGTGGAGGACTATTCTGTGTAGAGCACCATTTGCCCGAAAACCACGAGTGCCCAGGCTTAAAGCGAGGAGAATGGAGAGTAGTAGAGCTTCCAGACAAGTATGCTACAGAGTACAGGATAAGGAGACCAGAAGAAATTAAAATAAAGCCATCAAGGCCTCTAATCCGAGTCCACTGGTTTTCTCCAGGAGAAACAAGAGACCTCCTTTTAGCAGTACTCGCTGTAACACTCGCATATACCTCTCTCTCAGCACTACTCAGACCAATACACTTCCTATCAGTACTAACAGGAGTACTGCTGGCTTTCCTCGTACACGAACTAGCCCACCGCTACACAGCCATAAACTACGGATACCGAGCCAGATTCGTCGCCTCTTACCAAGGACTCCTGCTAACAGCTATATCAGCGCTACTTCCCATTAAAATAATAGCACCAGGCTACGTCGCTGTCTACGGAGGAGATAGAGCAAAAATAGGAGCTATTGCTTTAGCAGGCCCACTCTCAAACATAGTAATGAGTATAATAGGCCTAATACTCGCTTCGCTTAGAATACTACCATTCTTCACTTACTTCTTCGCAGTAATAAACGCCGACTTCGCTCTATTCAATCTACTGCCGCTAGGAATACTAGACGGATATAAAATATTCAACTGGAACAAAATAGTATGGCTAACAGCATTCATGGCAGCAATAGCACTATGGCTAAACTTCAGAATAATAATCTTCATATAAAATAAAAATAAATAATTAGATTTACTTTGATGCCCTAGTTTTCCTTATAATGAGCAATAGTGCACATAAAATGATTATAGCTAATGCCGCGATAATAGCATATGTTAAAAAAGTAGGCTCTGTTCTCCATTTAGCTACTATGGCCATAGAGCCGCTTACCTTTATTTTAGCGACTAAAGATTAAGTGCCTTCTCTCATCGTATCATTCAGCGAAAACATGGCACAAAAAAGTCTCTTCGGCGATAGTATCTTTTATCCTATAACTACAATTAATCCTTCCTTATTTTAATCAGAGCCTTCAGTACCAGAGTACTTTGAAACAATTTCAACGCGATATTTCTTACTCCATAGAGCTTCTACTACCGTAGGCTTAGTTACTGTAAAACTATTGTTTTTTAGTAGAAACAATAGTTCCCCCAATAGCCCATCCACGGAACGATGCTTTAATGCAGTTACCTACTGTAATATTTTCTTTTCAACAGATACTTCTGCTATAAAGTTTTCATCATACCAGCTAGTACTTTTTACAACATCATACTCTGATTTCACGTAAACATAATTACTGCTTTTCCACTTTGCGTAAATAGTGTCTAGCTTTAAAATTGTCACATTAATGCACGCACTTCTAAAAAGCAGGTTTCTTCAACTATTGTACTCTCCTAGAAAATGCATTGAGCCTCATTACTTAAATACACCACTACGGCTTCACCTTCCTTAGCATAGTCAGTAAGTTTCACTGATATAACTTCGCTGACTACACACCTCTAGTAATATTCCAGGTAGCAATCATAGCCCTATGCATAGGAGCAGTCTACTTCATCAAACGAAAATATTCACATAAAGCAAATAAATAACAATTTATCACTAGCTAAAAATTTAGCCTCAATACTTTTAATATTATTTAATACATTGAGAATACTAAGGCATTAGTTTATCTA
>QMRV01000126.1 GCA_003649445.1 Thermoprotei archaeon
GGAAGCAGCTGAATTAGTTAAGTTGGTTGTCGAGGGTTTACTTCTTCTCTATAATTGGCTGGTTTACATTATTAGGTACATGTTAGAAGCAACAATATTCAAGGAGAACCCTGATATAGCTCAGAAATACGCTGACGCTATAGGAATATTATCGTCAATAACAGCCATATATTTAATCTTACTGCTTTTCGAAACAGCTAAGAAAATACTTAAAGTCGTTCTAATCCTTGGATGGGGGTTATTAATATTAGCTTTAGCTCTTGGAGTTGCTGGAGGAATTTAGTAATAGTTTCCTAGAAGCCACCAATTACCAATGTAAACTTCCTTAATACCTATTCTTTTCAGTTCTCTTAGACATTCTTCGGCATGTCTTCTACTTGTTGGCGGAAGATCGTTTAGTCTATGTTCCGGGTGAAATGCTAGCAGAACTATAGGTATTTTCTCGTTTATTGAAACAACATATTCTCCTATCTTACTTACCTCGTAAACATCAACGTACCCTGGAACTAAAAGTATGGAGACAACAAGTAATGGTATTTCGGGTCTTTCATCAAACATTTTACCTACAAGCTTAACATTTTCTTTAACCCTTTTAGAAGCATCTACTCCTGTAAGAGCTTTGTAAACTTCGGGAGTCCATGCTTTAAAGTCTATTTTAACTATGCCTCCACTTTCGAAACTTAACCTAGTCATTTCCTTCATAATTGCCGGGTTTTCGTACCCATTAGTTTCCCAACATATTCTCTTAATTAGCCCCTTCTCCTTGGCAGTTTTCAATATTTTCCTGGAAACGTAAAGAGCATGAACTGCAAAGGGACCCGGATCTCCTCCAAAGTAGCAGATACATGTTACCCTAGGGTTCATAGCTGCTCTGTAAAGTTCTTCAACAGTCATTGTTGGCTTAGTTTTCGCAGCCATAATTTTATGGTCGTAGTTTTGGCAGAACAAGCAATCAAAATTGCATCCACCATAAAATACTGCTAAGTTGTAATAACCATATTCTACTCCCTTAGAGAAAGTGTATTCAGGGTAGCCTCTTGAAGTATTAGCTGGGCAAACTTTTTCAGCAACACAGTTTGTTGGGTGTGGATCGAGATAGTAAAGTCCAACAGCTTCCTCCCAGCTATTTGTCCTAAACCTTAAGAAACCATTTACACTGGAAAGTATACCGCAGAAACCAATACCATTTGGAGGGATCTTACACATGTTTCCACAATAATTACATAGCTTGCCATTAACGCTCCTAGGCGGTTCCCTTGGTAAACCTATCTTATCCCTAAAAGTATAATGTGCCTTTAAAGCTATAGGTAAAGCTTTCTCAGGTTTTTCCCTTAAGCAGTTAACGCATACTCCAATGTTGTTACTTATCGTTACATGTTCTCTACCGCATATACTGCACTTGCCTGGTCTTCTATTACGTAGGAACATTATGAACCTCATTGCATTCCCATGTAACCATTACGTGTTAGGGTTTAAAAATATACTATGGATATTTTCTTCTTATTTCTTCATTTTCCTTATTTTTCTTAGCAGAATAGTAAATCTTAAGCCTTCAATCCAGAAAAGTGCGGCTGCAAGTAAACCAAAAAACACTACTATAATGTTTAAACGTTCCCCGCTTAGAACAATGTATAATATTGTTGATACGGTGAAGAATACAGCATATGGTATGAGTCTAGGGATAAGCATTCCGAAAAGTGTAGTATAAGCATAGAGTATAGGAGGTTTGGATGAATGTTCGGAAGCCTTATAGAGACCGTCTCTTGTTTTTACAGCTAACCCGAATTCAACAAGTCTATCTAAATGGTATTTTGCAGTAGATGGGCTTTTAAAACCCATTTTCCTCTGAACTTCTCTAACACCTAAAGCTCTACCCTCTTCGAGAAGTAGCATGTACACTCTAAGTGACGTCTCACCAAGTCTTTCCAATAACTTTCACCGGTAAGTTATGCGGGCTTAGACTGCACATTCACACGTTATATTGTTAATCGCTTAAGTATAAACCATACTATCAGAGCTGCTATAAGACCTCCTATAACGGTTTGCGCAACGATGAAGGCTGGTGTTATCAGCTCTACCCTGCCTGTCTCACCATACATTTCCCTTTGTACACCAGCAACACCGCTAGAACTATATGTCGCAGGCATAGCTGTTGGCGATGGAGTTGGCGTAGGAGTGGGCGGCATTGGGGGTAAGTAAGTAGTTGCTTGTTTCTCTAAGTATGCTACGTATTCCAGTTCTCTTGGCCCGCACAGAGTCTTAATCAATAATGGGTTTGACGTTTCATAGTATGGTTTCCAAGTTTCTTGATAAACTATTCTAGAGTTCCAACCGGCAAGACCCGGTTTCGCCATTTCAGATAATGTTTCGATATCGCTTTGTTCTAATCCTTCAATAACACCTTCTTCGCTAAGGTAGATTAGCTCTCTAAATACTACTTCGCTCCAAAGTATTTCAGTTTCTACATCAATAGCTCTTACAGGTGTTTCACGTGCATCACTTACTTTAATGTACTCTACAGGTATGTTAAACTTAGAACTTATCTTATTCAAAGAATCTTCAATGAATTCTGCTAGGGAAACCTTAGGATTAATGTTAATTACCGTTATTTCCGCTACTTCTGTAAACTTATTATCTTCTATGGTGTACTTCCTTTTCACTATAAATAATTCATTAACATCAGTTATTATGCTCTCTCTTGGAAGTTCAGGGTATTTAATGAGGTAAGTGGCTATGAACACTTTTTTGTCAATAAGTTTCGGATTTACTTGAAACCTAATACTATATGCTAATCCCTCCCCTAAATTCAGTTCTTTCAAGTTCACAGGGTAAATAATAATGAAGACCCTACCATCGGTAATGCTTGGTTTAATGTATTTACCGCCAACTTCTACACATAACTGTCTAAGCTTCTCAATATTGAAACTTATCCCCGGTTTGTTCATCAGTATTTCGTAAGCATAGTAATCGTATGGACTTATGCATGCCCTAATACTTAACACTGACGTAGTAGCTACAATAAGAATAATGAATAACGCAATACTTGCAACCATTTTCCTCATAGACTGTCATCTCTGAGAAACTTATCTTACCTAAGTATTTTAAAACTAAGGATTCGAACAAAATATAAGAGAATTCAGTACATTTAAGACTTTCAAACCAGAGCCTGTCAATATGAGAACTGCTGTATCATCCCTATCTATTATTTTTTCACGTACTGCTTTCTTGAAGGCAGCATAAACTGTTGCTGATGTTGGTTCAACTATAAATCCCATGTTTATGAGTTCTTTAAGAGCTGAAATTGTTTCGTTATCGGAAACAACTGCACATAAGCCTTTGCTTACATTTAAAGCGTTTAGTATTTCGTTTAACCTAGGAGGCTTCTTTATCATAATCCCGTCAGCTATCTTAGAGCGTTTTTCGCCTTCCATTTCTAAGCCTAATTTCTCACATAAACTACAGTAACCTTCTGCTTGAACAGCTACAAGCTTAGGCATATTAGTTAGCATATTCATTTCCTTCAACTCTAGAAAACCCTTAAAAACTCCGAGAAACAACCCTCCACTACCAACGGGCGTAAATACGTAGTCGATATTTCCACCTATTTGCTCCCATAACTCATAAGCTATTGTCTTTAATCCTTCTATAAAGAAGGGATTCCACCAATGTCCTACATAAACCCCTTTTCCTTCTTCAGCAGCCTTTAAGGCTTCTCTGTTAACTTTCTCTCTTGGCCCATCAACTTCTATTACGTTTGCTCCTAAAAGCCTTAGGAAATTCTTTTTACCTGTAGGAGCCTTTTTAGGCACGTAAATGTTAGCCCTTATTCCCGATACTTTACATATAAGGGAGAAGGATATACCAGCGTTTCCTGAAGAATCTTCCACAATTTCCTTAATCCCCAACTCTTTAATCTTAGCTACTGTTACATAAGCTCCTCTATCCTTAAAAGAACCTGAAGGGTTAAGGTAATCCATTTTCATGTAAACCTTAGCTCCTAAAAACTTCTTAACCAGCGGTGTACCGCCAACAGTTATCTCTGGAAAATACGTGGAGCATACGGGTAAAAGGGCCTCATATCGCCTCATATCCCTATATTCTTTCTTCAATATTTTTTGGAAGTCTAAGTTTTCTAGGTTCTCAAATATTATATTTAGTGTTCCTCCACAACTATGTCTCCATATCCACTCCTTAAAGTCTATTACAGAGCCGCATTTGCTGCATTGAATAATGTACTTCAAAATAGCCACCCATATTTTCCGCTTTATTATTCCCAATATAACCGTTTAGTTTTTTAGGTTGTGTTCATTTACTGACACTGAGCTAATATACGTAATGTCTATGCGGTGGTTAGCAATGCGGCTAAGAACAACTATAGTTACGCTTATCTGCTTAACCATAGTACTTCATGTAGTATTATTAGCTTATCCTATATCTTCAACTACTTCGCATGATGTGTTTAAACGTACTATTTCCATACTTGTTCCAGCTGTTTCACAAACGGAAGAAGGGTTGAAAGGAGTTATTTCTAACATCACTGTAACTATTGTAAAACCCGGATCAGGTAAGGTGTATATTTCAGCTACACCGCTTACCGAAATAGATATGCAGGCATCAGCTAGAACAGCCGCAATTATAGCTTCTACCGTCCTCGGAGAAAATCCGTTGACAATGGACTATTACGTTTCGGTTGAAAGCCCATCGATAATTATTGGTGGCCCAAGCGCTGGTGCAGCATTAACCTTAGCAATAATGTCAGCTATTAGCGGATACCCTGTAAACGGCTCTGTGATGATAACTGGAATGATTAACCCTGATGGAACTATAGGGCCTGTTGGAGGTGTTAAGGAGAAACTAGAGGCAGCAGCTAGTGCAGGTATGAAGATTTTCCTTGTACCCGTAGGTCAAAGTGTAGTTCAGGAGAATATTGTAGAGCGTAGAAGAATAGGGCCTTTCATAATAAGAACCGTTAAACCAGTGGAAATAGATCTTGTAGAATATGGCAGGAAATTAGGCGTTACCGTTATTGAGGTTTCAAATATTATTGAAGCAGCTAAGTACTTGTTGAACATGGAAATTGCGGAGAAACCTTTAGAGGATATTGAATTAAAACTCTCTGATCATTCAAAATCTCTTCTAACGAAGCAGATAACTGAGTTTAAGAACGCCTATGAAAAAATTAAGTCGAGAATTAAGGAGGCTAGTGGGGTTATTGCCGATGTTCTTCGAGAGGCTGATGCTAGATACCGTAGTGCACTAAAACTTAGTGGTGAAGGAAAACTTTATTCGGCTACTAGTATGCTTTTCCAAGCAGTTTACCTCGTAGATTTCGCTTACAAGCTCCAAGAATATTATGAGAGAGGAGAAGGCGTTATTCAGGAATTTCTTAGTGAAGTGAACTCCACGATAAACGATATTAGTTCTAAAGTTTACGCTGTAAAGCCTACAAAGCTAAGTGATGTTGAGGTTCTTATAGCTTCAAGGTATAGAATATATTTAGCTAAGAAGTCTCTTGAGCAAGCTGCTGAAATGTATTCTCAAGGAAAATATGAGGATACGATATTCAGCCTAGTATATGCTAAGTGGAGAGCTAAAACGGCAGAGCTTTGGATACAAGCACTTGGTCTAGGGGGTAGAGAA
>QMRV01000127.1 GCA_003649445.1 Thermoprotei archaeon
ACTTTAACTACAGTTAGCTTTATTCCGGCTACATAAATACAGCTTCCAGGCTTTAAGCTTAATTCTTTTGCTAAATCTTCTGTAACTATAGCGGAGAACATTAACCCTCTCCACTCTAAGTCTTTTAAAATATCCTTAAGTAGAGGCTCTTTTGCACAAACCCCTACTACTGCTTTAGCAAATCCTAGCTCTTTTTTCTCATTCATAACGCAAATCCATCCTTCTCTAGTAGGTACACGTAACCATACTCTTGGACAGATTTCTCCTTTTCCTTTAAAGTAACCAGTAAGGTATTCTAGGAGAGAAGGAGATATGGACATTTCCTCGCCAGCTTTAATTAATATACCTTGATATGGATAAGACGGCTTAACTGGCAGTTTCTGAGTCTTATAGAAGTCACCGAATGTCCATGAAGTAAACAGAACTAGCGATAGCACTAGACAAATCACAGAAGATAATGTAAGAGCTGTTCTTAAAGGTCTTTTCTTGAGATTTCCGACGCCTACTGACAAAGCAGCAGACATTATTGAAAACCTTGAAACATCTATGAAATGTTCTCCAATAATTTTACGTTTAATTTCCTTAGCGAAAGAAATTACCCCATTTATAATAAACCCTAAGACAGGCAAAGTAAGTATAAATGAGAATATGCTTAGGGAGGCCATAATGGAGTTCCAGGCTATTCTGAGACCTGGATGAAGTACATATGATAAAGCTATGAGAACTGCTAGCACACCTAAGATACAGAATATTCTCTGTAAGCCGTGTTTCTCGAAAACTAAGCGTTCAATAACTAATGCCATAGGAATAAGCAGAAGTATCAGCATTACGTTCGTATATACTATGTTCACGTATACCTCGCGTGCGATAATGTAAGCTTTTCTAGCTAAATCCCATGATCTGTACATAAGCGCATAAGCCTCAGTAAATGCTCCTTTCTTAAGTAGCTCGCAGGCTCTGTTATACAAGCTTAGTGCTTCACTATAGTAATTTACAGCTCTTCCAATAGATCCAGCTAAAGTCGCCTCGTTTTTCATTACATTAAGCCTTTCGCCTGCAAGTTTAATCATTTCAGTAGCGTATTTGATTGCAGTAATACTTATATCTAAGTACTCTCCTTCAGCGACTTCAAGTCCCTTTAATATACCTATAGGAGCTTCTTCTACAACACTCTTAAATACTATATCTACCGGAGTATCTGGTGGAACGAAAATTACTGCATCATATCCTATAGCAGGATCTCCTATGCCTAGTGAAATCATTCTCGCTGTTAAAAGAGGACTTGGGGGAGTCGATATAATGTATCCATAGTCAAGGAGCTGAGCTCTGCTCCTAGCATCATAAATTATAAAGAACATAGGTTCCATTCGAGCAACTAAAGGTGTTGCAAGCGTAGTGGGATCTATCATGTCGTGAAGAACTATTGTACCGCATCTGAACAAAACTATATTAACTGGTATTCTACCGGAAGCCTCATCTTCCGAACGAAGTGTGAATAGCGGGCCAAATGGCCATAGTTTTCTACCATAATAACCGTGATCAGGTGCCCAAACTATATTCCCTGTGTTATTGTTTATGACGAAAGCCCATATTTGGTACTCAAATGCTCCTAAAGCCCATCCCGAAGGCTTAAGTCCAGGTATCTCAAAGTCCCCTGTTTCATTAGCGATCGTTATAAAGAAATGCCTGTATACTCCTATTGTATGCATTCTAACATAAATTATAATAAATTCGTTCTTTTTAATCACTTTACTCCAGCAATTATCATACCATGCTTTAGAATAATTGTAGTAGCGAACCTTTCCCCTTAATAGAGCGAAGCCTACAGGAGCTGTACGAGAATGCCCGTGCATTATGTCTCTAAGCATAGGACTTACTGTAGCTCTTGGATCAGAGAGGATGAGGTAAATTAGGCCGCAGAAAAACTCTGCCTGAGGCTTAATATTATTAAAGTTCACTTTATCAAAAGTATCGCATGAAGTTTCCCAAATTATTCTAGCAGCATGTGCTGTATAAAATGTTAAAGAAAATATTGGAACATGCAAAAATACTTCTCCAACATGATTTACCTGAGATGGCAATCCTTCTCTATCGAAACTTGATATAGCAAAGTAAACTGTATAGTTTCTCCCAGCTAAATGATATGTTCTTGTAGTTAAATCATATACACCTCCGGCTCTTCTAATAGACTCTATGTTATAGTCTTTTAAATATGACTCTATAGCGTAAATGTTTGTTGCTGCTCTATGCTCTATATCTAGTCCTCCATAAAAAGTGCCTAAAGTAGTTAAAGTAATTGCAGGAGAATCTGAAGAAAAGCAAGGTACAAATACTGCAACTGTTTGGTTCCCCGAAATGGCTATTAAACCTTTACTCCCGTTGAATATTGCTGGCTTGTCGTTATCCCAGTGCTTGAAAAACAGATATTCTGCAAAGTGTCTTGCTCCCGCCATTCCTATAGCTGCTCCTGAGAAGAAAGCTAGCAATACATTTCTCTTCGGCCTATGCTCTTTAAGAATACGGGCAAACTCTAAGAGAACTGCTGCACTGCATGCTTCATCTGCTGCAGGAGTGAGACCGGGAACTACACCATAAGCATCGAAAAGACAGGCAAGCATAATTACATAGGGTTCATTCAAAGTCCCCGGAATCCACGCAAAAATATTCCCAAGAACTACTTTCCTCCAGTACATTTTAACTTCAAGTCGTGCAATAACATCTACACTTTTAGCCTCTGCATCTCTTAGTAAGTGAATCAGCTCTTTTGCATCAGTGTACCTTATTATAACTCTAGGAAACTTTATTGGCACTTCTAACACTTTATAGTCACCTTCGCCTCTAACAGTATATAAAGGCTCAATAAATACTACAGCCTTAGCTCCAAGATTAAGTGCATACATCCAATTAGCTCTACTATTGTAATTCATTACTACTATGCTACCAGTAATATTCTTTCCCTCAAAATCCTTTACATTGCCCTCGCCTACGTAAACCACTTTACCTTCATATACTCCAGTACACGTCTGAACAAGATTAGGGAATAAAGCATATACTCTAAAGACTCTTTTTACCGGCGATAATATCACTAGAGTAGAGTTAGCATCGTATGGCACTACAGCCTCATATGTCCATATCCAGGTATTAAGACCTAAGTCTTCTGACAGAAACTTATAAATATATTCGGCTGCCTTCTCATAGCCCTCATAGCCAGTAAATCTACTGCCAAAACTGGATAAAGCCTTAACATGTTTTTTAATGTTATCCATATTAAGTGACTCTATAGCTAACTTAGCCGCCTCTTGAGGATCCCATGTAATTGACGTAGAATCTGCCCTGATCGCCTGAATTATAATTGGAAGCATTACTAGTAATGCAATTAGTCCTGCAACAAGCTTGCCCTTAAACATCCAAGATCCCTCAAGAGTAAAAATCACCACCGCATATATATATATTTTTCTTTCAATAGTTAATAAAACTGCTTGTTTTTTAAAAAAATTTTTAAAATAACTCATTTTTATCTACTCATAAATAATGTTCTAAAAAATAGAAGTAAAATTATTTGCTTAGATGGGTAGTACTCCTGCACCGTATCTTAGATACAGCACTATAGGCCAGCCTAAGCTCCAAGAGAGTAGTGAACCGAAGAACATTCCTACAGCAAAGGGCACAGCATAGTCGCTGTAAATCCTTGCACCTCCAATTTTAATTACAAGAAGCTTTGCTATGAAGGCTACTAATACTGATCCCCAAGCATAGAAGTTCAGTAGCGCCAGCATTGGGTATGCTATTGGGTTTATTATAAACCAAGCAAACCTTGTTCTTAAGAACATTAATACTGCGCCAACTATTATTCCTGTGAGAGTAGACCAAGCAAAGACAGGGTTAGGCGGCTCTTTAGCTCTTACTACATAGTTTCCAGCACCTAACCCGTTGTTCAGAGCTCCGTCCCAGCTGGTAGTCCAGCCGTGAGCCCAGTTGCGCATACCTTGAAGACCTATAGTGTACCAGCCTATTACTACTGAAAGTATAGCTGTAAGTATGACTATAGGGAACTGTATTTTAAATACTTCTTTGGGATCAGTTTTAGTTTCACGAGCTATTTTGTAGCTGAAGATAGCTGGTACTAAAGATGAGTGAGGCTGGTAGCAGGTGGCATTTGAGACAATGTATGCTAGTCCATAGCCTGTTGTAGAGGCGTTTCCTGCTAGAGCACTTGATACGTAATAAGCAAAGTGCCTGTCGGGTCCTTGTAATCTAAAGCCCCATGGATCGAAGATATCGCTAGTCCAGGCTTCTCCACTAAATCTTAGTACAGCGAACCATACTACAAGTATATATAGTATTCCTAGAAATGAAGCTACTGGATGTATTTGGCTAGCACACATCCAGAGGAAGAGTAATATTGTTCCTCCTAGGAAAATTAGCCATGCTACACGAGGTGGTACAGGCTCATCTTTTTCAGGAGCCTCGCCTCTCATAAATCTCTTAAAGGATGAAATCCAGTAATCTCTTGTATACCAAATTAAGTATAAGGCAATGCCGAAGGTCATGCAGTTTAAAGCCCAGTTATATGTTCCAGCTAAACCTAAGTCTGACTTGTAGTATGTTCCCCACATAGCGCCCCATTCACTAGTAGGGCTTGATGGATATACTCCTGTTGCAACAAAGACTGCTGGTACTATTACTTGGAATATGAAGTAGAAGAGAACTCCTGTAAAGAGTATGTCTATTGAGAATAAGAAACATAGACCTACTTGCGCAGGTGTGGGACTGAATGAGTCGAGTACAGATCTCTGGAAAGGCGGATACTTGCCCTGTAGATCAACGTCAGGTATAACGAAGGGCGGGTGTTTCCATATTGATAGGAAGCCACCCCAATACTGGAAGTGGAATAAATCGTAGAGTACTGCAAGAATGAAACCTATCCAGAACAGTAGTGCTTTCTTGCTGAAGAGAAGCCTTCTCTTAGCTCCCTCTACTGCAGGTGATGAAACATAGTTTATCATGGTAAGTGTCGTTATTGTAACTGGATAAGGTAACTTCTCTACGTCGATAAATCTCTTCATGAATATTAGTGCTAATCCATAAAGCATTACATTGAAGAATATATAATAGAGAACCCATGTAACGATAGGCACGGTCCAGGCATCAGCATAGGGAATAGTCCACTGGAATGGGTTTCTAGACTCCCAGAACGCAGAGAGTATTGTATAGTCTCTCGGCACCCAGTTGCTAGGGATGAACTCTATTAAATGCTTGTATTTTTCCGTACCTAGCATTGTATTCATACACCAAGCCCATATTCCCCACCAAAATGTGCTGGGTACGACTACAGATGCTACTGCATACACTATGGTCCACTCTTGCTTAGTTAGTGAAAGTTTCCTTGAGGCGAATGAGAGTAGTGCAATTATGAACATTAATGGAAATAGTATTGTTTCCCATCCAAAGTACCATTTCCATCCAAAGTATACTAGGTAGTGGGTGAACCAGTATGGTGCTCCTGCGACGCTGGGGTGGAAGCTGTAGAAGAATATTGCGTAAGTCAATATTATTATTATTGCGGACAGTGTGAGTGACTTGGGAGTAATTCCTTTGGCTACAGCCTCGCTTTTAGCTTCAGTAGACATGTTA
>QMRV01000128.1 GCA_003649445.1 Thermoprotei archaeon
ACGTTAAAGACTTCTCACTAACTATTGAAAACAATTTAGAGCCAATACATGTTCTTGCAAGTGAAGAGCCAATAGATATTTTGGAGAAAAACAGGGAAATAACTGGGAGAATAGGTTTAACATTTAAAGACCTAACAGAGTACAGCGAAGTAGTTGGGGACACGGAGTTCACGTTGGCGATTGTTTGCGGAGGAAAAACAATAACGCTTAGCGGCTGTAAATGGGAGAAGTGGAGCTCAGAAATAACTCCTGAAGACATAATTTATCTGCCGCTTGACTTTAGAGCTAAAAGCATATCAATAGCTTAAAGTGGTTAGTAATGAAAATCGAGCGTAAAGAAGTAGTTATTAGAGGAGAAAAATTCGTTATAAGGGAGCCGCTGTTCAAAGACTTCATGGAAGCATATAGGAAAGCGGGAGAAGACCAGCATAAGTTCAACGTTATTCTCCTATCTAAGTGCATTGAGGAGCCTAAGCTTAGCGAAGAAGAAATACTTAACCTTCCAGCTTTTGCAGTAACGAAGCTGATAATGGAGCTCAGCAAGTTAATGGTTTTAGATGAAGGCAGTCGAAAAAACTTATTTACAGTATTAGGAGTGGAAAAATAAGAGACTACAGAATGGTTTACTTTGTTTTAGCAGAGCATTTCGGCTGGAGTCCAAGACAGGTTGATGAGCTAACGCTCCGTGAAATAGAGAGTTTTCTCCTCTACATTAAAGAGAAAGCCAAGATTCAGGAAAGAGAAGTTAAAAAAGCTTTGAGAAGAAAATAGCTTTTTTCTTCCACACTTATCCCGGACAATTAACCTTATCTAGGTGGTTTCATGGCTTTCGCCGGTGGAGACATGAAAATAGCTGTAGTTATAGAAGCATACGATAGGGCATCAGCGGTTTTTAGAAACGTAAGCTCAAACGTGAACACTTTAGGTAAGCGGTTCGGATGGTTAAAGGACGTTGCTAAAATAACCGCCGGTGTTATTGGCGGTTTCCTGTTTATACATGGTTTAAACGCTTTAAGACAGGGAATAGAAGACTGTATTAATTCTTTCGCTAAATTCGAATACACTATGACAACGGTTGCTAACATTGCTGGAATGAGCGGACAGGAGCTCAGCGAATACAATTCTAAACTCCTTGATTTAGCGAAAAACACTATTTACACTGCTCAGCAACTTGCCGAAGCCTCCCTAGTTATTGCTAAAGCCGGTATTAAAGGAGAAATGGCTTTCAAAATATTGGAAGCAGCTTCTAAAGCAGCACAGGCAGCGGGAGAAGACCTTAACAGCGTCTTATCTGTAGCGATAAGCACCGTGAAAGCTTTCGGTGTTGAAACCGAAAAAGTAGGTTACGTAATGGATGTTTTGGTTAACGCTGCTTTAAACGCTAAAACCTCTGTCAGCGAAATAGGTACTGCTTTAAGCTATGTAGGAGCGGTTGCTCAGCAAGTAGGCTGGAGCATAGAAGACGTTGTTGAAGCAATAATTCTGCTTCAGGACAGAGGATTGGAAGGCTCCAAGGCTGGAATGTATTTGAGACAGGCAATAATGGATTTAATAGACCCCACTGCTGAAGCTAAGAAAGTAATGGAAGAATTAGGGATAAGGGTTAAAGACGCTTCCGGTAACATGCTTCCGCTACCTGAAATTCTTAATCAGCTAGGCAATGCTTTAGCCGGTTTAGGTGAAACAGAGAAAATGGAGGTTTTAGCGAAAATCTTCGACACTAGACCTGCTTCAGCTATGGCGCTTCTTTTAAACGTCAACCGTAAGCAATGGGAGAAGCTAGGTGAAGCAATAAGGAAACAAGGGACATCAGCGGAGCTTTCAGCTAAAATGATGGAAACAACTAGAGGGAGAATGCTTCAGCTACAGGCAACAATGGAGGCTTTGAAAATAGAGATAGGTGCTGCTTTAGCTCCTGCCTTCATATTTTTAGCTGAAACCGCAATGGATGTTTTAGACAAAATAAAGAAAGGCGACTGGCTAGGGGCCTTCATGGTTATTAGGAGCGCTTTGGAAAAAGCTTTGATCAGAACATATGAGGTTCTTTCAGAATGGTGGAGCGGTGTTGTTTCATGGTTTAAAAGCATTGACTGGATGAGTGTTGCTTACAATATTGGTGTCGGAATATATGAGACACTTTACAATGGTTTATTCAATGTTTTCAACGCTGTAGATTTGCTTTTAAACTGGGTTAACAATGTTCTATATAATCCCGCAATTATAGATGAGTGGATTGAAGGAGCAATTAAATGGGTTGACAGCTTAATTTACGGTTTCGAAAGCAAAGAAGATGAAATGGGCTCCAATCTCTTGGAGCTTTTCGGAAGAGTTTTACTTAAACTTGCGGAGCTAGGGGCCAAACTCTATCTTTTAGGCGGAATTCTCATTGCTAAGTTTTTCCAAGCTGTTTTCGAAAGAATTGCTGCTAAAACACCTGAGCTTCAAAAATACCTTCACGACAGCTTCACGGGCCTAGTTAATTTCGCTTTAAGCTCAGCTTTAAACCTAGGTGTTTCTCTTTGGGAAGGATTCTGGGGTAAGCTTAAAGCAATTGCCCCCGCTGAGCTTTCATGGTTAATTGACGCTGTTAAGAAAGGTTTCGAAACATTGGCCAGTGAGCTTCTGAGAATATGGGATGAAATGTGGAATAAAATGTTGGAGAAGGCCAGAGGATTCATTGCTTCTTTGAAAGAGAAAATAATGGGTTTCGTAAACTCAATAGTTAACGCTATTAGGGAACTGTATAATAGGCTGGTCGGGGGCTCGGTTTGGATAGACTTGTTCGAAGAAATGGTTAAAACAACCGACACCGCTATGGAGAAGATTTCTAAAATAATGGCTCAAAGAATAGGGGAAATAAGGAAAGCAATAGGGGAAATCGAATATGGAGCTCCAGGAATAGGGTATGAAGGACTAGGTAGGCGTGAAGTAACGTTAAACATTAACGTTGAAGGTTTCGCGGAGCCCGAACATGTTTTAGCAAGGAAAATTGCTAGGGAAATAGTTGCTCAGGCAAGGCTTAGAGGGGTTCTCTAATGGGATGGTTTGAAATAAGCCTCAATGATTCAGATGTTTCAAATAAGGTTTTCAGTTTCCGCGTTGAAAAAGAGCTGAACAAGCTTGAAAAAGGGTTCTTAACTGTTAAAGAAGATTTAGATGTAAAATATGGGGACAAGGTAACTATTAAGTATAAGTGGGATGAAGCGGGAACAGTTTATGAGAGGCTTCTGTTCGAAGGCTTCGTAACCACTATTAGGAGAAACTACATTAGAAAATTAAAGGAAATATCATGTGTAGGACACGGTTATAAGCTTCTTTTAAGAGCTATTAATGTTTCATTCGTAAACGCCGACCTCAACGATATAGTATCCTATGTTATGAACGAAGTTTACGGTTCACAATACAGCCTAGACATAGACAACAACGACACATATCCAGCGGAGAAAACATGGGATACCAACGAAGACTTCGAAACATGGAGCCTAACAAACGCCGTAATACATAACGGATACATGAAAGTTTACCCTGAAATATCAGGCTTAACTAAAACCGAGGAAACATTGAAGCAGGAGTTCATTGATAGTTTCGAAGGAGGGCTGAATTGGGAAGAAGAAATAAATGCGGGAACGTATTCTGATGTTTACAGGTCGACAAATTATCCTAGCGATGGTGAATACAGCGTTTGCTTGAAACTCCATGCTCCTACGACTTCATATCTTTATGTGAGAATTAAAAAGTATTTCGATGTTCCTTTCGAAGGAAAGTACAGGATAATCTTGGATGTTACCTACCGTGATAAACCTTACGGACGCCTATACGTTAACGAGGAGAAAGTGAAGGCATTAGGTGTAGCGAACGGCATATATTACGATGCCGACTACATTGAAAGCGTTTGGATCGAATATACGAACGTAAGCTTCGACGGCTCATCAAAATGGGCGGATAGTGACCCCCACTACATGTATGTTGACTACGTGAGAATCTACAATATGGAGGTTAAGATTAGGAATATTCCTTCGTTCATTGTTTCCGTTAAGCTCCTGGATGCTTCAGATAATCTTTTGGAAGAACTTACGCCGGAAAACGGGGAAGTAATCATCAATTTAAGGAACCATGTTTCAGCGGATGAGTCTTTATCTGTGAAAGTTGTTTTCGTAAGAGAAGACGGTGTAGAGTTAGATCTTGGGACATACACGTTTTCCCATAATGAAATATGGGAGGTTAATCTTCAATCGGTTACTGGAACATGTGTTAGCCCTGTTTTCGGCCCTTCAAACCTTTCTTCATGGGATAAGCTGGATGTTCAAGGCTCTTGGGAGTCTCTTACCGCTTATGTTTTAGATGAAGCAGACAATGTTTTGGGAACATATACTTCTTTTCCCGCTGATATTTCATCTATAAACGCGGATAAAGTAAAGGTTAAGCTTGAAATAACTGCTTCAGCGGAAGCTAACAGCGTGGATTTAGTTAAATTAGCCTATTTGACAGGCGGGTTAGATATTTCATACAATACTTCTGCTAAAGAAGTTATCCGCAATGCTTGTGAAATGTTTGTCCGCGATTGGTGGTTTGATCCCTCAACTTTACATGTTAAAACCTTTAGAGGAACAGACTATTCTGGTTCGATTGTTTTCGACGGTAACAATATTGTTGATTTTCAGCTTGAAGAAAACGTTTTCGAATATGGTAACAAAATAGTTTTACACTACAATGGAGGCACGGTTGTAAAGCAGGATGATAATAGTATTTCAACCTACGGTACCATAGAGAAAGTATACTATAATAAAGATATTAACACTCAGGAAATAGCTGAAACATATGCTGACTACCTTCTCTCCCTAAGCTTATCTAAGAAAACCCTTCATGTCGAAGTTGTTCCCGAACATGAGTTCCTGAAAACACTTGATGTTGGAGACCAGGTTTCAGTACAATACGCTGACATTAACGAGAAGTTCCGCATTGTTAAAATGTTTTACGAGAAAAAGGTTGGAGAAGAAAAGCTTAGCTTCGTTTTAAACAAGGCTTTCCAAGACTTCTATGCTTTACTTGAAAAAGTAAGGAACGCTGAAAGGTGGAGCCTATAATGAGGTTTAAGAACCGTTTCAGAAGAAAGCTAATCATTATTTTAAAGTCTGAAAAAGGCAAGGTTGTTAAAGAGGTTTCTCCCGGTGAAGAATTTGAAATACCTGATGAGGAGGTTGAAATAATTAGGCGTTTAAAGGAAATGGGTGTTTTACCTGTAGGTGAAACTTTGAAGGAAAAGGTTTCTAAGATCCTGCTTTTGCTGAGAAACCTTGAGGAAAGGGTTAGAAGGCTTGAAGAAACTGTTTACGGTTAGGTTTTTATTTTTCCTATAACGATTTCCGATAGGATTTCAAGTATTAGTTTTTTAATTTCTTCTTTAGAAATTCCCCCGTTTGCTTGGATTTCTGTTTCCCTAATTATCTGCGACAGTTGTTTTTCTCTTTCATAGAATTCTATTATTGTTTCATCTATGTATTCTGTTGTTAGGTGCGCGTATCTGTCAACCATTATTCTTGTTTTCCATCCGAAAAACTTCATTAGAACTTTTTCAGGTAGTTTCGAAGCTAAATGGGTTGCCCTAGTGTGTCTGAATAGGTGTGGGA
>QMRV01000129.1 GCA_003649445.1 Thermoprotei archaeon
CTGATACCAGTATAGCTAGCGCAAACGCAGCAATAGTTGCTATAGGGAATATTGATCCAGCTTTAGCTAAGGCAAGTTTTCTTCTAGTAATAGGAAGATAGTATAGTACTTTAGCCCCCTCGCCTTCAATATAGTATAATGTCTCTGAAGTTAGACCAATGATTCCTCCTGCTAAGCCACATACGCCTAGGAATATAGCTAGCCATATTCCGCTAGTTAAGCTTGGGTTACGAGTAGTAAGCTCAGGTAAGAACGCTATAAAGGGGAAAACTACAAAGTAAAGAATACTCGCTAGACGCCTCGGCTCTCTTAGTAGTAGTTTTATGTCTTTTGAAATAAATCCTTTAATTGAGCTTTCAACAGATATTTCAGCGTAACGCTCTTTGACGACTCTGAGTTTAGTTAAGACAGGGGCTCTTACTTTGAGTACACCTGCTTGGACTCTCCCTGTTAAGACACCCAGCCTTGAGACTGCAAAGCGGTAAGAGATGCCTAGAAGAGCTACACTCAATACTGCGGAGAAAAATGCTCCCTGAGGATTGTTCTTGATAAACAACATTCCTATAAAGGGAATATAGGCTGCTACGCTGAGCTCGGCTAGGCTCATTACTTCAGAAACATAGCTAATGAGCTGGCCTGCTGAGTAAAATGCAACAAATACTATTAGCCACGCTAAAGTAGCGAGCCCTCTTAAGATACTTCTTTTCCTTACAAGCTGAGCATATGTTCCTAGCCCTAAGCCTAAAGCATACCCAAATACTATGAGAATAATTGATGCAAGCAGCGCAGCAATTAATAAGACGGGATCTACAGCTTTAAAAGCAGCTGCTATTAGTGGAGGAATATATATGAAGAGTACTGATGCTCCACCCCAGTACAAAAATAGTGAAAGTAAGTAAGCCTCGGCTATAGTTCTTTCGTCGAGTGGAAACATTACTAATAGGTCTACTAGGCGCTCGCCGACATAGACTGATGTGAAGCCTATGCTAGTTAAAAGAACTATGAATAAGCCCATTATCATTAAGCCCGAGTATATTCCGGAAAACAGAAGTTCTGCCGCGCTAGGAGGAGCTATTAGTAGTACTGCGGAGATAAGTAATGAGATTAGAGTAAAAACAGCTGCCCCTACTAAATTGGCTCTGACGGCTGAGGGCTTATATTCTCCCAGCATGAAGCCGAATACTCCCCTTTTACCAAAACTTCTCCGCGATCGATAAGATACTTCACGAGCCAGTACTCTAGCCAATTCTAGCTCTAATGTCATTGTATCACCTATAGAGAGCTCTAATCACGTCTTCGTACTCAGGGCTGTATCCAGTCACCTTGAGAAATACTTCTTCGAGCTCTTTTGCTCCGAAAATTTCTTTGAGCTCGCCTGGCTTACCTTCGGCGACTATCTCTCCTCTGTGTATAATAAGCACTCTATCTGCAATAGCTTCGGCAATAGGCAGGACGTGAGTTGAAATGAGCACTGGTACACCCGCGTCAGCTGCCTCTCTTATCCACGTCTTCACTATTTTAGCTGCAACAGGATCAAGTCCTGTAAACACTTCGTCTAAGACAAGCGCTTTAGGCTCTCTTAGCATCAACGATGCTAAGAGCACTTTTCTTTTAGTGCCGTAGCTTAAATCTCCGATGAACTTGTCTAAATGTTCGCTTAGGCCCAAGAGACGTATAATGTTGTTTACTTTATCTTCGCTCACTTTTATGCCGTATATTGATAAAATGAAGCCGAGGTACTCTTCTATTTTAAGAGACTCGTAGATAACTATTTCCTCGGGCATAAAGCCTACTATTTTTCTGGCTTCAAGAGGATTCTCGGCGACATCTATGTTGTTGACAAAAACTTTGCCTTTGTCAGGCTTAACTACTCCTATAGTCATTTTAAACAATGTAGATTTTCCACTGCCATTAGGTCCTAGGAGTACTACTACTTCACCTCCGTTGACCTCGAAGCTAACATTTTTTACTACAGGGTTTTCATCAAAAGATTTCCATACGTCGTTGTAAATAATCTTGCTTTCCACAATAACAGTATAGAAAGTATTGATTTAAGGCTTTATCAGGTCGATAAACCTCGACCTTAAGTAGAGCAATTTCTCTAAATCGTCCTCAGCACGTCTCTAATGCACTTCATTCTCTCCTTGTATATCTCCTCTATCTCTTTAGTGAACCACGATGCTTTGCGAGAAATTTCTAGAAGTTTTTCAAGCATATGCAAACTTTTCTCTAAGTGACCCTTTATATCGCCTGGCTCATAGTCGTATCCATTGAAGAGCCTAGGCTGTCGCTCGCTCCAGTCGCCAGGCTGATCTGCTCCAGGAGCATAGTAGGGCAACATTTCTCTCAGAACCTCTATATCTACTACTGCTCCGAGACACTTAAGTTCATGGCGCTCACTCCACCAGCTTTCATCGGGGCCATATAGGGGCATGTCATAGTTATTGTAGGCTAGAGGCGTTAAGTCCTGGAGAGCAAAAACATAGATTTCCTCTACTCCTACTTCTTTAGCATACTCAACTATCTTTTTAGCACCCTTCTCTGAAATAAATCCGTAAAGCACTAGCTGAGACACTGTAGATGAGCTACGTGAAACAAAGTCTTTTAGAGCCTCTACTGCAGAGAGACCAGTAGCTACAGTATCTGCTAGCAGCAAGGCAATATTACTTCTAGGCACAGAGCTGTAGTCGCGGTAAACTACCTTAGGTTTACGCTCAACATGGTCTCTAAAAGACCCCTCCTCATACTTTACTCTAACATATGCTTCAGCGAAACTTTTACCTAAGTGTTTTAGTGCCTCGTGCACCATATAGCCTTTCGATGCTCGAAGAATATGTAAGAGTACTATGGGCTCCTGTACCTCTATGATAGAAAATAGTGCTTTCAGTGCTTTTATAGCAGCCCTTCTGTTTAACTCAAGGAACTTCTCTCCGACAATTTCAGGCCTACATGCGATGCTCCTCGACTCGAGTGTATCTACTGAGTAGACTTCTGCCGGAAAATCTACTTTGGTTTTATATACTCTTACATTTTCTTCCTTAAAAACTAGCTCTGTTAAATCAACTTTAATGCAGTTTTCTTCAATTATTTTATCTAGCAATGACTCAGGTATATGTAAATGCAAGTGCCCTCCCCAAAGGATGACTTAAACTATATAAGTCTAACTCAAGTCACACAAATATTGATGAAAAAGATTTTATTAGTTTCCATAATTGCACTAATATTAGTATTAACTGCTTTAGTCTGCTATATGAGATATGCTAAACTTAAAGAAAAACCATCTGAAATAAAAATGTTGAACTTGTTGCTGTACCTTCTACAATTAAGAAAACTTCAGTTAAGTTATCGTGGACTGTTTTTCGGCTAAAATTTACAGCAAGTTCTTCGCCTACAGTACTAAAGAAACTGTTTCCGAAGAATACTCTAGTTAGTAAATATATCAGTTAACGTCGTCGGCTCAAATAGAGCAGTATTTACCTTCAGATCCTACTGGCGCCCTGAAGCTAAGTACTTCTGGGAGTTATGGTATATTAAGCGAGACCTACCTCCGGGAAAACATGTGCTGAAAAAGTTTTACCCTAAGTGGGCTATTTTCTTAAAAAATACTGAAGTAGAGTTCAATATAACTTGCAGTAAAGGCGCTGCTTCGAGCGAAGCTCTCTTTATACTCTTAAAGCCAATTCAAGTATCGGCACCCACTCTAATTGAAGTAGAAAATGCGCCTAACATCACGTGGCTTAATGTTAACTTAAATGAATATGGTGCACTTTTCTTAGAGAAAACTCCTCCAGGAGGCTTTTGAGTGAGTATGTTTGTTTTCTTTTGTTCCACTAGTATGGGAGTCTATAGGGTATTCCTAGTCATTAATTATAGTTCTAGAGAATTCTCACTAAACTAAAATAATGGGAAGAAATAGTAATTTAGTATGAGGAAACTAGTAGGAAAAATGATGTGTCCACGATGCAGAAACAAAATTGATAGACTTTTAGTTTAGTTATCTTACCCTTTGAAGGAGAAGTATGGCTCGTAAGAAACAACAAGTGGAAAATAGAGTTAATCAGCGACACAGCCTTCCAGACAATAAAATGTCCTGCATGCGGCAAAGAAATAGAATACATTATATTAAACAAACAAAAATATCAAGAAAACAAATAGAAGAAATATTCCTCAATCAAATAAAAACAATATAAAATCACCGCTTCCTCCTATTCCACCAGTATAGAAATCTGTAGAGTACTCCTATTAAGCTTTCCTCTACAATAACTATTACTGTGTCTTTGTCTTATTAATCTATGCTCCAATCACTCTACTACTCACCTTAAACTCTTCTGGTAGCCTATACTTAAGCTACTCTTCGCTTTCTTGTAGCGGTGGCTCTTTGTCGAAGAAATTAAACTAGTTTTTAAACACATAAACATTTAGAGAACATAGCTTACACTTATACTACTGTATCTTGAGAAATATTTATTGCTGAAACATGGAATACTTTCAGTATAGTAAAACTTTTCCTACACTACTTAAATAGCCTCAAACAACACTATACTTAAATGAAGCGAGAGTAGCATGAATCTCTCCCAGTGAGGTGGAATTATGGAACTTTACGTAGCTTTTAAATTTAGAGTAAAGATTCCAAGAGAAAAAGCAGAAGAAATCTATAGGGTAATGAGGAGGTTTCGAGAGAATATGAAGAAAATCAGGGTTTTAGTAAAGTTGCTGAGAAAGCAGGGTTATAGTGAGGAGGAAGCGTTTAAAATTGCTATTGAGCGCTATAGAATAAAGAACTTGATTATGCCGGGGAGTCAAAAACAAGTGAGAGCCTATATTACTTCAAAGTTACACAGAGCTGATTCACTAATTCTCTTAAAGCGTTTTGGCTACAAGTATACTTGCTATTTTGTAGAGAAAGATAGCAGAGTTTTCTTAAGAATTGGTGGTGAAATTGACGCATGGATTCCGGTGAAAAAAGGCATATTCAAGGCTATTAAGAAGAGGGAGAGCTGGGGGTGGAAGCCTGTCGAGCTAGTACTTAAGTTCCTCAATTTTACTAAGAGAAATGGACTCTTTGAAGTAATTGTAGTTTTCAAGGTTTCAGTAAAGAAGATTTCTATTGAGGACATTAGAGAAGCTTTAAGAAGTAGTAGACTCTCCTTGATTTCAGTTGACATCAACGCTATTCATGGAGCGTACTTCGGGTTATTTAGAGTACAGGATAGTGAACTTAAATTAATTGGAGTAAGGAAAACGAATGTTAATTGGCGGCTAGTTGAATATCATCTTAAGAGGAAGGCGGAGCTTCAGAGTAAGCTTAAGAAGAAAGGGCTTTCTTCTAGAGAATTTAGAGAGCTTAGGCAGCTTGAGAGAAAGATCGGCAATTTAATAGTGTGCCCTAAAAGGAGAGGTCTTGGTATTCTACGTGAATTAATTAGAAGAGAGCAGAGTCTTGGGAGAAAAGTTGTTGTAGTAATAGAAAATATTAGTGAAAAAGATGTGCAGGGGATGTGTAATAGTAGTCCAAAAATAAACAGAGCTATAAAATGGTTTATGAGTGGGTGGCAGAAGCGAATACAATTTCTGGCTAAAATTGAAG
>QMRV01000130.1 GCA_003649445.1 Thermoprotei archaeon
AATACCTAGCGCAGCTGAAACCATGCCTATACATGTTGCTATGATAAATAGCAGAAACGCTGTTATCATCATATGACACTTCTTAGCAAGCTACAAGTTTTAATTATATTTAATTTTAACGATTTACTAAGTAATGGTTATGTTAAGTACTATCTTAACATGAAGTGCGTATAGCATGCTAGACATAGGGATAGCTTTTCCTAGGGTAATTAAGTTTGATTACCTTCTCTATATGGTTTTTGTAAATACCTATTGCGGCTTCTTTTAACCGTAAGGTGTTTAGGCTTAATTTCATGTTTATCGTTAAATTTATTTTGCCCCCATGGAAAACTATTTTTGAATACAAATGGGTTGGTGGAACGTTTTGTTAAGAAAATCTATTTCTAAGGTAGCTGCTTTAGCTATTGTAGCAATAGTTATCGTCATTGTAGTGGTTGCTGCTGCATTATTCACTATAGGGCCTGCTCCTTTACCATCTCCGTCGCCCTCACCGACACCCGCTAAGAAGTATAAGGTAGCGATACTTTTCGACGTTGGCGGTAGGGGAGATCTATCATTTAACGATATGGCTTGGCTTGGTGCTGAAAGAGCAAGTAAAGAGCTTGGCGTTGAAGTTAGCTTCCTAACTCCGAAATCCCTACAAGACATGATACCCTTGCTCGAAAGCTTAAGTGAAAGCGGCGAATATGACCTATTAGTCTTAATAGGGTTCTTGTGGACAGGTCCTCTAAACCAAACAGCTGATAAGTATCCTCAGCAAAAATTCGCGCTAATAGATGCAACAACAGGTGTTGTTAGAGACAACGAGGTCGACATCCTATTCCGTGAACAGGAATGTGCATCGCTTGTAGGGATTATTGCTGCAGGTATGGCCTATGAGCTTGGAGGAGACACCATAGGTGCGGTTGCTGGAATGGACATACCACCCCTGTGGAAGTTCCATATAGGCTATCTATTTGGAGCAAAATACTTCGAACTGAAGACCGGAAAGAAAGTTAACTTCCTATGGCAATACACTGGAACATTTACAGACACTCAAGCAGGATATACTACCGGAATGCAGCTCCTACAGCAAGGAGCAAAGGTATTATATGGTCTAGCAGGGTTAACCCATGTAGGTATGTTCAACGCCGTTATTGACTGGAACAAGCAAGGTAAAGGTAAAGCTTTCGCATTAGGTCAGGATGCAAGCCAAGAATGGTATGCTCCAGAATACATACCGCTAAGCGGAGCTAAAAGAGTAGATGTTGCAGTCTATACTGCAATAGAAATGGTAGTTAAAGGTACATGGAAAGGAGGAATAATAACCTTAGGGCTTAAAGAGGAAGGTGTAGGAATATGGGATCTTGACGGTGTAAAATGGTTCGCAGAATTAGCTAAAGAAACAGGGCAACTCAAGGATATGACACCTGAGGATGTATACAATACAGTAAAGTCCCTAAGAGAACAATATATTAAAGACTACGTATGGGACTTGGTTAACGAGTTAGCAGAGAAGATAAAGAAAGGAGAAATAGTATTCAAAACACCAATGACCCATGAAGAATACGATGCTATAATCAGCGAGTTACTTAAAGGAAACTTAAATGCAGCTTTAGAAAAAGGCTCTGTAACATAAACTTAAATAACATATAAATTTTATTTTCCCTTAATTCTTTTAGTAAACATAAACAACGCAATAGCAAGGGGTTTAACTGTTGCCTAGAGAGAAGAGGAAAGCTATTGAAATGCTTAATATATCTAAAATATACCCTGATGGGGTTGTTGCTCTAAGAGATGTTAACTTAACAGTTTATGAAGGTGAAATCCATGGACTTCTCGGAGAAAATGGTGCAGGCAAAACTACACTAATGAGGATATTGTATGGTGAAATAAAACCTACCAAAGGGGAAATAAAGCTTTTCGGAAGGAAAGTAAGTTTCCATGGACCATGGGATGCTATAAGACATGGTATTGGTATGGTTTATCAACACTTCACGCTTGTTCCTACATTTACTGTTTTAGAAAATTTACAATTGTCTTTCACATCTGTAGAAAAGAAGGTATCTGAAAGTGCAGTACGTAAGAATGCTGAAAAGCTTATGAGGGAAATAGGTTTTGAAGTACCATTAGATGCTGTTGTTGAAGATTTACCTATCGGTGTCCAGCAAAGAGCTGAAATTTTAAAGATACTTCTAAGGAAAGCTAAAATACTCATACTTGACGAACCAACATCTGTTCTTACACCTATAGAAACCAGGGAGCTTTTTAGAACGCTGAAAAGGCTTAAGGAGAAGGGAATAACAATAATATTCATTACTCATAAGCTTAAGGAGGTAAAGGAAATTACAGATAGGGTAACTGTGCTTAGAAAGGGTCGCCTAGTAGGTACAGTTGAAACAGCAAAAGTTACTGAAGTCGATTTAGCACGTATGATGGTTGGTAGAGAAGTATTTTTGAAAATAAGTAAAACACCAGCTAAAGTAGGTAGAAAAGTTCTTGAAATAGCTGACTTATGGGTTAAAGATGACAGAGGATTAGATGCTGTTAAAGGAGTAAGCCTTGACCTATATGAAGGAGAGATTTTAGGTATAGCTGGTGTTCAAGGTAATGGGCAAAAAGAGCTTGTAGAAGCTATTGCAGGAATAAGACCTATTATTAAAGGTAAAATAATTGTCGACGGTGTTGACGTAACTAAAAAATCTACCGTTGAAAGGTATAAGCTTGGTCTTGCTTATGTTCCAGATTCTAGACTTGTAGGCTTAGTGTTAGATATGAGTTTAATAGAAAATACTACATTAACAAATCTACATAAGGTCCTAACTAGGACAAAAAGAATTCTATGGGATAGGGCCTCTAAAATAGCGGTAAAGGTTGTTAAGGAGCTAGATGTAGTAACACCCTCGCTTAGTGCGCCTGTAAAATACTTGAGTGGAGGTAATCAGCAGAAAGTCATGGTTGGTAGGGAGATTGTTCGAGAACCTAAAATATTTATTGTAGCTGAACCAACCCACGGCTTAGATGTTGGCGCAACGGAGTTCATAAGGAAAACGCTTGTTTCACTAAGGGATAAGGGTAAAGCTGTACTTCTTGTTTCTACGGATTTAGATGAGATACTGCAGTTAAGTGATAGGATAGCTGTAATGTATGAAGGGAAAATAGTTGCCATAGGTAAAGCAGAAGAATTCTCTATTGAAAGACTTGGCTTACTCATGGGAGGTGTTAAAGCATAATGGGACTTGTTCAGTCTCTTATACGGTTTAAGGAGAGAATTAAGGTAAAGTATGAAGAATACCTTGTAACGACAATAGAAATACTTGTGTCGGCAATTATAGGGTTCTCTATAGGTGCTCTAATACTATACGTGCTAGGATTTAACCCTGCTAAAATATATTCAATCTTGTTTACTAAGGGACTAAGTAACCCCAATTATCTTCTAAGTAAATCTACTCCAATAATGTTAACAGGGCTGGCTTTCGCTATTCCCATGTTAGCTGGAGTGTTTAATATTGGTGGGGAAGGACAGCTATATATTGGTGCTCTTGTTTCACTCGTGGTTGTTATTTCTACGCATAACCCTGTTTTAGGGATTTTAGCTGGTATGGTTGCTGGAGCGGCTTTGGGTACGTTTAAGGCTGCTTTGAAAGTTTATCGTGGTGTTAATGAGGTAATTGCCGCTATTATGCTTAACTGGGTAATGTACTTCCTAATACTTTATCTACTAACCGAAAGACTGTATAACCCCAAAATACCTCATGAATCCATACCTGTTCCTGAAGATGCAAGGTTAGGGAAAATACCTACCCCTCTAGGTGATATTCGTCTCATATTCTTTATCGCAGTAATTGCTTCACTGATAATATACTACATTCTTTACTATACGAACATAGGTTACTTGCTTAGAGTAGCAGGATTATCCCCTAAAACAGCAAAATATGCTGGTTTCAACCCTAACCTTGCTATAATATATTCTATGGCTCTTGGAGGAGCTATGGCTGGGTTGGGAGGGGCTCTTCTACTGATAGGTTACGTTTACTCCATAGATACGACCATGTCTACTCTTTTCGGATTGGGGTTCATGGGGATAGGTGTTGCATTACTTGGTAGAAATAATCCCGTGGGAATAATATTTTCAGCAATATTTTTCTCAATGCTAATTATAGGTGGTGAAATGATAGAGCTCCTTGCAGGCGCTCCTCCGGAGCTTGCTGATACATTAACCGGAGTTATCGTTATTGCGTTAGCCTTACCTTACACCTATCGTATGTTAATTAGCTACATGAGGATCAGGAGGATGATGAGAGAATGATTGAAGACATTATAAGCTTAACATCTAACACGCTAATATATATGGTTCCTCTCGTACTAGCTGGAGTAGGAGAAATTATTACCGAGAGATCCGGTGTAGTGAACATAGGGTTAGAGGGCATATTTGTTCTTTCATCCTTTACTGCAACCATAGTAACATTTGCTACGGGAAACCCATATTTAGGCTTGTCCTCCGGAATCATAATAGGTTTATTAGCTGGTGTACTTCACGGATTCGTGAGTGTGTATTTAAGAGGGAACCAGATAATAGCTGGTGTTGGTTTTAACACGTTAGCTTATGGAATAAGTGTTATGGGGTTAGTTACTATATGGAAGCAGCATGGTGCTTCACCTTCAGTGAGCAAAATACCCATGATATCTTTAAGGATAAGGGAAGGACTAACGTTCACCATTTCACCTTTATCTATAGTAGCCATACTCATAGCCATAGGTGCATGGTATTGGCTATTTAAGACGACAAGCGGTTTAAAGTTAAGAGCATGTGGTGAAGATCCTAAATCTGCTGAGGCAATGGGAGTTAATGTTTTCAGGACAAGATTTTACGCTACAGTAATCGGCGGCATACTTACAGGCCTAGGTGGAGCATATTTAACCGTTGGTTGGATAGGTCAATTTACTAGGCACATATCTGCTGGAAGAGGATTCATAGCTTTAGCTAACGTGGCTTTCAGTAATTGGAACCCATTAATGGCTATTGTCGGAGGAATGATTTTTGGTTTCTTCGATGTTCTCTCAATATATTTGCCAATAAAAATACAGCTAATATACCCTGAAGCGAAAATAACCACGCTAGCTTATCTGTTCAAAACAATACCCTACATAGGAACATTAGCTGTAGTATCGCTTATTATAGGTAGAGCTAGAATGCCTAGAGCTCTAGGTAAACCTTATATCAAAGAGTAGAATCTATGGTTTAACAATAACCTTTACCTGGTCTCTCTTCAAAGACTTTTCAAACGCCTCCTTAACCCTTCTTAGAGGATAAATTGAGGTAATTAACTCACTAACTTTAACTATGTTTTTCTCGAGGAGCTTAATTGCTGGGGGGAACGGGCCGCATCTTGAACTTACAATTTTCACTTCTTTTACGACCATTTCAGTGTAGTTAAACGATACTGGAGCTCCATGGGTGCTTTTTGCTGCAATAACACCTCTAGGTCTTACAAGCTTTAAAGCTAATGATAATCCTTTGGGATTACCCGTAACTTCGACAACATAATCGTATCCTTGGCCT
>QMRV01000131.1 GCA_003649445.1 Thermoprotei archaeon
AGAAAATGTCCTAGCTAATGTTGATAAATTTATTGATGAATTAAAGGTTAAGGAGCTCATTGAGGAAATTATGAGAATAGTATTTATGCTAAACAATTACTTTAATGAGAAAGAACCATGGAAGCTAGCTAAGAATAAGCAGTACAAGGAATTTATAAAGGTGATGTTTAACTCCTTTGAAACATTAATCTTCATAGCGGCACTTCTATACCCAGTAATACCTAAGACGATAAGTAGACTGTTCAAACATTTAGGGTTCAGTAAACCGCTGAAGGTAATTGAGTTAAAAAGGTATGGTGAAAACATAGACTTCAAAAAACTGGAAAAAGTAAAGCCTATACTTTTCGCAAAACTTTAAACCCTATATCTTCTCCAGAAGATAAATGAAAGAAGACATAATGTTGACAGAGAAGCAATAAAGACTTCAATAGGTAAAATCCCGCTTCCAATTCTAATAATACCTAAAAGCTGAATGTTCAGCTGTTCTTTCCTCCGACCTTCTACTACTTTAACGTTGATGGGATTTGAGGAAGCTATGATTTTAGAATTTGAAACTAAATCTACTCTATACGTGTGCATACCTAAAACCATAGGTGCAGTAAAGGATATAATGTAGGCTGATCCTGTTTTCTTAATCGTTGCATTGGATACTTGCACCCATGGTCCTAGGGTGTTTTTCTGCTTTAGGAGAATTAACTGCATTTTATTCGAAGGCTGAGGAGACACTGTTACCGTAAGGTTAATTGTTGTTCCAGGTTTAACCTCTAAATAGGATGGTGTAGCTTTTACTATAATCTTCCTAGATACTTCCACTATTACCTCATTACTTACTATACCGTTAGCAGCGACTATTCTAAACACATATTTACCAGGTTTATCAAGAGGGTCTAAAGTTATTGAAGTACCTGGAAATTTAAGTTCCATAGATTTTAGTGAAACCCAGTTACTTGCATTTTCAAGCTTGTATTCTAGTGTAGCTTCTATTTCAGGTAAACCAACTTCAACTAGGAACTCTATTTTCTCATCAACACCATATTTGTTCTTCTTAGCCTTCAAATGTAGCGGATTTAAAATCTTAATTACATAGGCCGTTGAATTTTCCTCAAATAGTCTTAATGTGTAATCTCTGAATTCAATATATGCTATAATCACGTAGGAACCTGTTTCATTAAATGTTACATGTGTGAAAATATTTTTCTCCGATTCTTCAAAAATAACCTCTCTAAGTGATTCTTCGAATATTAATGTATTATTTGCCAGTAATTTCACTTTTTCTAAGAATATCTCTTGTCTTTCATCGTTGTTAATTACTCTAATAGCCACCGGTATTTTCTGCTTTACAAAACTATTTTCTTGAATAGAAACCTCTACATGAACGTCAGGTTTTAGTGTTATGTAAAGGATTTCTGCTGGAATGATTATTGTTAGTATTTTCTCTCCTATAATAGTTACTTCTACGTTTAAAGGAACGCTTCTAGAGTTTTCGCATAAAGTTTTTAAATAGTCTTGAGGTATCGTAATCAACACTCCTGTATCGAATTCTCCAGTGAAGCTTCCAATGTAGGTTGAAGTAAGTAATGTCGTATTAGTTTTAACTCGAGCAACAACTTCAACACTATCATTTAAACCAAAATTAAACCCCTTTACAGTAAGTTCTATAGGTTCTAAGCTCTTTGTGAGGTCCCAGAAAGCTTTTAGTTTAGCGCATACCTCGACTATTGATGTGTCTTCATAAACTTCTACAGTATTATACGCTATTTTGATGTCTCTTAACCCCTCTCCAACAGCTATAAGCTGGAAAGGTGCTGGGTTATCGCTTGATGACCTACCTTTACTGCTTATTAACTCTACCTCAGGTATGAGGATAAGTTCTAGGCTTTCTCCCCGATCTATAACTTTTTTCAAAATAAATGCTTTAGGGTAAATGCTTATTTCATCTACGATTACCCTTTTAGTCCTAGACAGCTTACCTAAGTACCATGACTCCTCGTAAATCTCTTTCGAGTCCACAATATACTTCATTTTTAATACTGCATTTATGCTTTCATTTATACTTTTGAGCAATAGTAACTCAATATTCATAACTAGAGGACTAGTTACGGTCCAAATGTTGTTATTTAAGTTCAGATTTAATGTCGCCCGGACAACGGCACCGTAATGTAGGATAATAAATTCTCTCCAACTATAAGTACTTGTAAAGGAGGAGGCAGGTTGAATGAGAAAAGTAGCTAGTAAGGTTAGTACTATGATACACTCCACTAGGTGTAAGCATTGTTTTAAAGCCATACTGCTACCCGCTATCTGTACTATAGTCAGAGCTACATGATATATAGAATATGAAGAGACCTAGCGACTGTGGGTCGAAAAACATGAAAATATGGTCTATTTCCATGAGGGAGAGAAGTAGTAGTTGGATTGAAGACTTTATATTGTTAGCCTTCTTCTTCGTAGCCGTTTACGCCATGGTATATATAGCTTTAAGACTAAGTAACTTCTCCAACATAGAGGAATTGTTAAACATATTAAGATCTCCTATAATGACAATAGTTTATTCCGTATTAGGCATAATTACGGGGATTGCAGGAATAAAGGAGATTTATTTTGGAATATATCGTAGAGGCAATGTTTCATTAGGGTTTGCGCTGGTCTTCGTTAGTGCCATGTTCTTCCTAGCATTTTACTTTCTGTCGGTAAATATGTTGGTTAATTCTTTGAATAAGCTAGTAACGTCTATGGGTATTTAGTCCTAAACTGTTGTAAAGGTTTCTGTAAGTTCAAGGAGTTCAGCAAACATCATACTTGACATGAACTTTATACCGAACATTACTAGGCCGCTTACCGCTAGGAGAATACTCAAAGGCACCCAAACGGTCTCATACATTCCTCCTTGAGCAACTTTTATAGCAAAAGCGTTCGTAATAGCCATCACTATTATGAACACTACTGTAGCTAAAATTGTAGTGTCAAGAGGTATTGGCTGAAAGGGAAGTATTATATGCATGCCTGTTTCTACAGTTTGTAATGTAGACATTAATTTGTAGAATATGGATAGCAGCTCCAGTACAAATGTTAATACTGCTACGAGAAGAGAGTGAATTATGTAAACTGTGGATTCGAAAGCTTTTGTTACCTGTATTCTTTGCTTCCTAATATCCATTATTCTAAACGATGTTTCGCTAAGTACTGTGCCTACGTTTGCTAAGTCTCCTCCAGCGTCTATAGCGTCGAAAAGCACGTTAACGTTTCTGCGCAGCAACTCGCTCCATGTTTCTACGATAAGTTTTTTCCAGGAAACTTTAGGATCAACACCTATGGTCAGCCTTGCTAGTAATCTTTGAAGATACCTTGTTAATGGGCCATAATCGCTTCTTAGCGTTGAAGTTAATGCCTTAGGGGTGTGAGGGACTGTTGCATATGTTAGTCCGAAGCTTCGGACAAATATTGGAAAGAAAGCTTCTATCTCTCTTATTTTCTTCTCTATTTTCTTCGCGTAAAAACCCGGTATAAGTAATGGTAAGGCGCCAAGGCTCATAGCAAGACTTGGGTTTCCAGAGTAACCATATATGACTAAGCCTATAATGATGGATAAGCTAGCGCCTATAACAAGTAATATCCTATACTTTGTTCTTTCAGGAGGGTATTCACCAATATTATGCGTCAGTCTTTCTCTAGGAAGTATCCTATAAAGCACATAAACTAAGAAAATCAAAGCTACCGCTATGCCTATGTAAGCAACTATGACGGTATTTACAGATGAAGAAAACAGCATCGAGAATATAATAACTGTTATTGCCATAAACATCGAGCTTGAAACACTTGAAGTATATACGCCAAGTAGCAGCTTTGTTGCCTCCACTATTCTACCATAATGAGCTTGCATTTCAGTTAATAATGCCCTACGTTCTACGTCCAAGAATATTTCAGGATCCTCACCTATGTTCAGTAATTCACCTAAGCGCATTAGGAAATCTCTAAAAACCTTGTTCCTAGTCTCCTTAACCACTACCCTTATCGCCTTAGCAAATCCAAAACCCCATTCTACAGCCAGTGTAGCTATTCTTCTAAGTATTCTATCATAGTCCCCGTAACCTCCGGCAATATTGTTTAATTCGAAAATTCTTTTTCTAGGAGGTTTTCCTGTTGAAACAGCGTACATGTGAGTTACAAGGTAAATTAATGTATCATCTACTTCGTACGTTACGGTACGCTTCTTAATCCATGGCATTAGAAATCTTAGGAAAACAAGTACCAGGACTAAAGCAACAGGTATAGGTCTGTAAGTTTCAGGTATAAAATTCAACGATATTAGCAGTATCGCTGCTACTACTATCAACACTACATTGTTTTTTAATACCAAAGTATTCTTCACCTAATGGTCTGGGAGAAAATTTCCTCAGCTATTCCTCCTTGAGGTAAGACTATCTTGATGTAGTAGGGTGTTTTTACAGAAGTGCTGTTAAACACTCTTAGCTCTAGGGTTTCTCCTAATTCCCATATGTTATTTTCAACACCATACTCTATGAACGACCATTGACCTGAAGTTGGTGTATCACTATACGTATATGGTCTAGCTTCGCCTAATGTTCCAAAGTACACGTTTATTTCGTTTATAGGCTTTATGGGTATTTTGCCTACGTTTTTCGCGAATATAAGAAAACATCCAAGGTCCTTATCGTATGTAGCATAAACTATAACTGCTTTGGCTTTAAGACGTTCAACGTTTTTCCTAGCTAATTGGGTGAATACATCTTTTACTTCAAAAACCTTGCCCATGAAGGTTGCTGCGAAAACAGAAGCTGCTATTATAGCCGCTACCAGTATTATTCCTTCTACAATTACGCTACTAAAACCCATGCTTATAGCTCACCATTTTTAGAGAAGCTATTAATATAGCTAAAACATCTCTTAAAGAAGCGACTAAGCGTCGAATACAGTCTATCTCTTACGCCTCAATAGGGAAATTAAAGCAACCATCAGCAGATGGAAACCTACGAAGAAACTGAAGAAACCTCCAATAACGCCTAGTAATTGTACTATTAAGGTTCCACCATAGTACCCTGTATTGAACTGCGATGATATCATTAGACCACCAAATGCAAGAAGGAAACCTATGATCCCATAAAGAACTATGAACACTACCTCCTTACCCACATCCCCCACCAGGCATATTATGGGAAGGAAAAAAAGTGTTTTATTTTCAAAATTTGCCCGCAAGGGCTTTAGCCTAAATCAATTACTCCTTGATCAACGCTTGGCGGCATGGTTCTTTCAATTGTTAATGGTGCTCCTTCTGGAGGCTTAATTTCGAGCTTAAATGGATCATATCCTCCTAGCTTATATGAGGTACTGTAAATGTCTACTAACACTATGGCTTTTTCTCCAAACTCTAAGTTGCTATCTTTGCTATCATAGTTCTGTATACTGTCTATCCATAGGACCACAGCATATATGTCTGGTACGTTTCCTGAACCACCAATGCTACTAGCTTGAATAACTGATTGTACTGCATCTCTTATAGCGTCAATG
>QMRV01000132.1 GCA_003649445.1 Thermoprotei archaeon
ATTCCTATATGAGAACATCGACCCTAAATTCAAGCATATCTACGAAGGATTTAAAGTTAAACACCCTAGAAACTATCCAATACCAGAAATACCACCCGAGAACGAAGTTAAGAAGATAATAGAAAACCTACCACAACCATACAAAACAATACTAGCAATAGCCTATGAAACAGGAGCAAGAATATCAGAAATACTATCATTAAGACTAAGAGATATTGAAGATCGAAAAGACTACATAAAAATACACATTAGAAACTCTAAATCAGAACAAAGAGTAGTATACCTAGTAGAATACAGGAAAATACTACTAGAATGGCTAAAACAACATGCATTCAAAAACAATCCAAACGAATACCTATTCTACGCACCAAGAACCTACAAGAGACCAATGCTAAAATCAGATATCTACATGGCATTAAGAAGAGTAAAGAGGAAACTAGGAATAAGAATTAGGATAACACCTCACCTACTAAGACACTTGAGAGCTACTGAGCTGTACTATAAGTTTAGGCTTAAAGAGAAAGAAATTATGAAGCTTATGGGTTGGAGAACGAGAACAATGATAGACATCTACGTTAAAGCCCTAGGAGACCCCGATCTAGAAGAAAGATACCTAGCAATAGTTTATGGTCTAGGAGGAAATAGGGAAACAGATGAATACATTGAATGCCCAAGATGCTACACCAAGAATCCTAAGGCTGCAAACTATTGCTGGAGATGCGGACTACCACTAACACCAACAACAATAGTAGAGAAAGAAAAGGAAAGAGATGAACTACTGAAACTAATAGAAAGACTTAAAGAGATATTAACAAAGAATCCTGAAGTACTTAAAAAATTGCTGCTTGAATCAAGTAGCTGAAGAGTTATGTACCATTTTCTTAAAAATAGAAGCGTATATCTCTAACTAAAGGTCCTCCTTTAACACCTAGTTTGACTATATCAGTAACCCTTTTCGCGTACTTTATAGTTACGGGTTCACGTAACATAACCCTTGTCGTATTCCAATCCATTTTAGTAAGGGAATACACTTGTAAAGCTAGCTCCTCTATGCTCCGATTTCCATAATACCTCATAAGCTCAAGAGGGCTTGGTGTTCCTACACCGGGGTATGATTCTTCAGCCTCAGAATAACCCGTAGTGTATAATAAGCCCCTATATTCCTCTAGCTTAAGAAATGTACCACGCATAGGATCTTTACCTTCTGGTAATATCCTTAAATTGGTGTTTTCTATTATATGAAGCATATCTACGTTCTTAACACCACTTAAAGCCTTTACAGCACCCTTTATTTCGTCTTCAGTAAAATCTAGTGTTCTATGAATAGTTACAGAATAGGGCTTTTCATTTTCATGCATCATGTATGCTTCAATAGCTTTTGATATTATCCTATACATGCCTCTTAGTGTTAGATACGGCTTCTTATTCCATAATTCTGGGATCTGTTGATCTTTGTCTTCAAAATCGATGGCTACCATGTCTATGAATTCTCCATAGACATTAAATATTTCAGCCACACCTATAGCAATTACTTGACCTTTTTCATCCTTTCTAATGCCATGTCTGATACCTATGAATACTGAGGATGGAGGTATCTCCTTTATTAGCCAAGGTCTTCCACCTGCCTTTACATATGTAGCTAATGAAAGATTCCAAAGAGTGTCCGCTAGATCAGGCGGTTCGAGCGCTTTATCTGTTATTACTTGGGTTTTAACTCTACACTCTACACCTAAGACCTTGATTAGACTACGAAGATCAATACCTTTAACATTAAATGCCTCCTTTAACCTTGAAAACTTTGACTCGAGCTTTCCAGGTATATATACATATATTACTGTATTTGGACTGAAACCTTTATCTAAGATGTATTGGAATTTTTGACGATAAAGCTCTAGAAACCTCTCTTTAAACTCATCAATATTATCTGTGCTTACTACATGGTCTATCTCTTCTGTATTTATGAATACAAAATCATCCTCGAGACCGGGCTCGATGAGGTTTGCTTTATATAATGTCTTAAAGTTCTTGTAGGGATAGCGAACTGTTTTCCATTTTGACCGTATTTCTGTTGGAGTATTTAGATTCCTAATGAGCCTCTTCATCTTACTAATAACTCCTTGATCCTTGAGGCAAACGACCTTAATGAATACGTTATTGAATTTTCTTTGAGAAGTATTGTAATCGTATGGTCCGAATTTTATTAGCCCTAGTTTAGGATCAATTACCCTATCTACTTGACCTCTATAGAACATCAATGAGGGTTCGCTCCAATGTACTATCTCTACCATAGCATCACCTTACTCTATGATGTTCTATATTCTTTCCATACTTCGCTTTTGTCGATAATTGTTTGAATGCTCGGAATAGAATTAATTACTATCCCCTCTGGATCATCTCCTACAGGTATCTTTATAGTGTTATTGCCTTCACTGATATAATATAATAATGCCATTAATGTTCTTAGCCTGTAAGACGTACGTTTAAGAGATAAGCGACGAAATTCTTTATATGCCTCGCTACCAAGGGCTTTTATTGCAGTTGGATGCGCCTCTATATGGATAACGTGCTCAGGCACTTCATAAACTCTTCTCCTATTATCAATAAGTTTTACAAGACTTCTACTCACATTTTCAGGACAAAAGATGTACTCTTTGTTTAAATGCTCTGTTTTTAAGACCTTTACCTTTTTACGCGGAAGTCTACACTGTCTTTTACCTTTCCAGGGACAAGGAATATAACATGTAAAGATCACATCCATTTCAACGGGATTATTAGGTGCTTTTATTAATGGTGTTACCTTAGGAAATAGTGTTAATGCTGGTACTCCGTCTATGATATCTAGCTTGTACCTAAAACCTTCGTGAACACGTAGTATATTGAGGTTTTCACCAACTATGCTGCTGATGAGCTTTACACGATAGATCTTATATACTTCAGCTTCAAGCTTGGGATTAGGACAAGCGATAAACACTTCATTTCTTTTACGAGGATCCCATGCAAATCCCTTCCTTGTCAAGAACGATCTAAACGCTTTATAAATTAATACTCTAAGGATGTTTATGTCATTTCCTGAGAAGCTAAGAGGCCTAGGTTCCATTTCTTCAAAACATACAAAATTTTCTCGAAGTGCGTTTACGACACTATCCTTACTACCAATAAAATAAAGATTCTTCTCATGGTAATAGTAATAAGTGTCACGTATGTGCATTAAAATCTGGTTTAATTCGTCATAGGAGAGATTTGAGATTATCTTTAATACGTTCACCATGGTCGGATACTTACGTATAAATAAGGTATTGATATATACTTTATCATCGTGTGTATTCATTAACTTTCCCCTTCAATAACCTGTAGATACGATTAACCAACGGTACTTGCATGATTAATGTCACTTTATCTATCCTACCTTTACTAAGAACTATGTCAAGTACTCTAGCATACGTTATTGAAAGCATTAATAGTAATAATGTAATAACCAGAGGAGGAGTTGAATATGATAGAAATATGTTTAATATTCTCCAAGGATCTGGACTGCCGCTGGCAATTCTTAGAGCTCCAATGAGGGCACTTATTTGATTACCCAGCAGCTGCCAGGCTACAAGTAATGTTAGTGAAAACGCGAGTAATATAGAAATCCACTTTACTATCATCGCCCACTTACTTTCTATAGGGATATAACCACTTTGATACAGTTTGACACCGTTTTCAGCGAGTTTGAAGTTTTTGCGATCAAGTACGTATAATTTCTCTCTATCCATTAAATGTAAGAACCATAGGGCTAAAGCGTATGTTTCAACGTCCAGTGCTGGAATGTGTGCGGGTTGTGGTATCTTATTTAGGATTACTTTTTGACCTTTAATCTCTATGAAATCTGCTATGTCTGAGCTATACCTTCTCAACATTTCATTTGCTTCTCTTTCATTAAAACCTGCAAGAATAAGACTCGCAGCTTCCCTTATTCCTCTTTGTATGTCATAGTTAATTCTATTATGTAGTTCATCGCGAAGATCCTTCTCTATCCTTTCCACTATGTTAAAGAGCAAAGCCTCTTGAGAGCTAATGTTTAGCTTAATCAAGTTATATAAACCTATGCCAAGCTTGGCCATCTCTCTAACGTTAAGCATGTTTTCATGTACTACTTTCTTGCATATCTCCTCTATCCCTCTTAGGATTTGTGCTTTATTTGGTATGAAAGATAAGCCAAATACAATGGGAATGATCAGTTTCTGTTCTTCCGGAAGTTTTATTGATGTGTATTTTTGAGCCAGAATTGAAGCTATATCATTTAATACGTTTTCGAATTCTTTGAGGTCATGTAAGGCAAAGGATACATAGGACATCAGGTCAAACGAATTCAACCACTTCCTACTACCTACAATATTGAGCAGATCTTTAATGATCTCCGTATCTTCTTTATCTAACATCCTACAATCGTGTAATAGCCTATATGCCAAAACAATACCTATTATAAACTCAACATCTAATATAGGTCTTAAGTCCCCATTTTCCATAACCTTCTTTACTACCCTTATTTTCTCTTTAAGATAACCATAATCTATATTGCGTATTGCTGAAATTCTTTTAAGTACAACTAAGCCCAAAGAGTAGGGAAAGAGCCTATCAACTTTCCTAGCGTACTCGATACCGAAGATTATATATCTCTTAAGGTCCCTTACTACATCATTCTCTACAATTGTATACATTAGCTGTAAGGGACTCATTTTTGCATCCTCTCAGCAGGTCCATTTTACAAAATCTATATAATGCATAGTGGCATTTTATCGCAGGTGTGGAGCTAGCTCAAACTCTCTATAATCGTCATTGCATCTTGCTCAGATATGGGTCTTCTTAAATTAGCAGGAGTTCCTACTAGGTATGCTTGTGCTCTATCTTTCTTCTCAATAAATTTAAGCTTAGGCACTAATTCCTTGAAGTCAGCCACACCTAGTCTTATGGGTTCAAGCTTTACCCTCCAAGGATACTTAACCTTGCCCTCCCTAGTTTCATCAGGCCATAGAGGTTTGTCATCACGATACCAATCTGAAACCACTTTAAAAGCTCCGACAAATTTACCTCCAAGGTTCTTGGAACCTTTCTTCCTAACATAGAATATTATGATGTCCCCTGGTTTTATTAGGTTATGAGCTGATCTAGATATCTGTGTTTCTGGAGCACCATAGATATTCGTTGATTTTACTACTTGCCAATTCTCTTCAGTGACTGTTATAATCCAGTATTTTGGCAACTCCTCTACACCAAGAATTTAACAGTACTTAACCTTATATAAATCTCTAAAACCATATTTATAGAGGAGACTATAGATATATTGTCATGGGTGTTTTAAGTGGGTATTGGTAAGCGCGTCGTCCTGAAGACCACGAGGCTAGGGAGATATAATAGAACAACTGTACCCGAGGAAGTGCGGAAGTTGTTAAATCTTCGAGAGGGGGATGAAATAGCTTGGGTACTA
>QMRV01000133.1 GCA_003649445.1 Thermoprotei archaeon
CCTAAAGCTAAAACTATTATCCCATACTTCATACTGAGTTTCCTAAGTTTCTCAGCTACATTTATCATCCACACATAGTCACTACCACTCCACTTAAGGTACTGTTTTTTAGAAAAATCATAGAATGTACCGAAATCTTCGAAAAGAACAGCATCTACATATGGTGCAATGTCTTCTACGATAGTAAAACCCCTATTAACAACAATTATGACGTTGGGATACTTTTTCCTAATATCCTTAACAAGCTTTATAACACAGTTTTTCATGAAAGGATAATTATCAACCATATCTAAATTGTCTAAAAAGACCCCCTTAAACCCCTTTCCAAGAATATAAGGTATAGCCTGGTTAAGCAATATTTTCTCCCAACGGCAATCGCAGGCATTAACTATTTTCTCCCCCCATTCAACATAGGATCCGACAACCAAGTCATCACTTACATTCTTAGCCCAGGGCTCCCAACCACCGACAGTGGTAAGGCTAACATAACCTATAGTAATAACACCGTAATTGTTTAGTTCAACTATTTCCTCTTCAAGAAGAGGAGACAATATAGCAAGATCAAACATCCTTAACTCTTCAACCCTATCATCACCATAATATACAACAAAACTACTGATTCTCTCAATTCTGCTTCTCCCGTAAACCAGCGTTATCGATGAGAAGACCACTACAAGTAGAAATAGGGAAAGAAAAACTGTTCTCCAACGCATATCTGGCACCATGCTCTCTCAAGATATTTCAGTGACTAAAAATATTAAAAACTATAATCATGTAGTCTGAAATGGTGATAGCATTTAGCCTAAAAGCAGCATCACCCGTTATAGCTGTATTATTGCTTATAGCAATAACTACAACAATATCAATAATAATGTATTTCTGGTTAACAGGATATACTACTTCACTTCCAAGCACAAATGAGCTACAGGAAATGCCTATGTTAAAACTTGAAGCAATATCCTTCCTAGTAGACGAAGCAAAACCAAGCTATGCCTATGCCATTAAAGTATACGTTAGAAACATAGGAGATACAACAACATTTCTAACAAACACCTCACTCTACATAGTCAAAGTAGGAAACACCGTAGCAACAGGAACAACAATAATTTTCGGAAACGACGTAATAGAGTTAAAGTCGAGAGAAGTAGCTGAAATAACCTACTACATTAACGACATAGTAGAACCAGGAGAATACATTTTCAAAGTAGTATCAATGGACGGTGTAGAAGCAGCAATACATGTAGAAAATAAGTATCTAATAGGAAAATCAACAATACACAAAGTGGGAATTAAAAATAATGCAAATAACAAGGTTATTAGTGAAGACCAATATGCTCTATACGAATCATGGAATACTTTAGAAGTAGGAGGCTATAAAATATGGTTTAGAGTATATGCAAAACAAGATATTACTATTGATTGGGTTAGAGCGGAGCTCTTCAATTCAACAGGAAATCATCCTGAATGGGTTGGAGGGAATCCTTGGTTCTGCAGTATTTGGTGTCCTTTCACATATCCTGATTATGTTGGAGCGGAATGGTATCCTGTAAAATCTGAGGAAATGCCTGTTTTCGTTATCTACACTATTTATGTTAACTGCTAAACAATTCGTTGCTACAAATGCCAATTATCTAGATACTGTTAGTAATATTGTTGACGCTTCCTCAGCTTCTTTTACATTTCTATCTGTGGTTACCACTGTAGCTCCCTGTGTTTTTGCTAATGCTATTAAATAGCAATCAGCTAATGATAGTACTCTATAATGTTTAAGTTTGAGTTTTGCGGCTACTATGGTTAAATGTTCATCTATACTAGCGATCTTTATTGGGCTAGTACGTAGCAAACTATGTTTTACTAAAGCTGCTTCCCACCCAAATACCTTGGCGTAATTGTATAGGAATTCAGCTACATTGACTTCGCACATGAATGCCTCTGCTTTTCCCTCATATACTTCATCTATGTATTTTTTAGCTCTTTCATCACCAGCAAAGTAGAGAGCTAAGATACCTGCGTCAAGAACGTATTTCTTCTTCAACTTCTTTCCTCCTAGAAACACTAATGAGCTTCACTACTTCCAAGGCTTTTTCCCCGTCAACACCGAAAGCATCTTTCAAACTTTTAGGAACAACGAGCTTCACAGTATCACCTTCAACAATAAATTCTACATAGGAGCCCTCGGAAATACCGAGTTTTCTTCGAATTTCAACAGGGATAACCACTAACCCTTTCCGATGAACTTTAACCCTATACCTCTCCAATAAATACATCCCAAGATGAAATAGGTTAAACTTATTCTATTTAAGTTTAACCATAAACATCATTATACATTCAAAGCTACCACTAAGGTACGCTTACTTAAAGTTTGCACTAAATTAACTCTAATTTTAACTTCAACATTTTAGCTAAATAGCCTAAACTCTGAACATGGTTACCTAAAGCTACTACATAATGGTTTCCTATAGGTTTCTCGATAAGCTTAAATGGATTACCTTGAGTTCTTACCTGTATTTGGGTTCTACAAACATTCCCGCTTATAGGTGATGAATTAACTATCCTACCAACACCTGTCCTTAAAACTCTCTCAACAGGGTCTATTCTAGCAAAAGTAGCTTTCTCACCAACTCTAGGGTATCCTTCAACAGCAACACCTAACCCTGATTCGAAATGCGACCTAAGCTTAAACCTTGCCATGATTCTTGTAGGTGTTGTACAGTGAGCAAAGAAGACCTTGTCTTCCTCAACCCAAACAACATTACCCATAAACACTGGTTTACCCGAAATATGGTACATTAGGGCCATAGTTAATGTAGCTGGAACATCACCTTCGCAACCAGCAATAATTCCCTCATCATTAAGGATGCTTAAGGGTAAGCATGCTGTAACTTTGTGTTCTAAAAGGTCAAAACACCTTATAGAAACAAAGTCAGTAGAGTATTTTCTAACAAGGTTTCTAAGAGCAACATAAAGCCTAACAGAATTCATAACATCTTCCTCACTAAGCTCAACAACCTCAACATCCTTTAACTTCAAAAGCTCCTTCTCAACATCACCGTCAGTTACTCTATGGTATTCTCTAATAAGTTCCTCTACGGGAATAACATCTATGGATAAGCCCAGCATCTTCTTAAACTCCTCAATACCTAAACTACTGTAAATAAGCCACGGAGAAGGCTCGCCCACAAGTAAAAGCTTAGAACCCCTAACCTTATGAACAGCTTTAGCAGCCTTAACAAAGTCTTCAAGATATTTTAAATTCTTTTCCGTGTAAAGCTCAGCATACAACCCCTCATAGTCAAGCCTAGCCTTAGCTTCCAAAGCAGCAGCTAAACTATTCTGAGTATCGTGAACAATAAGAGCTAAAGGAACACCCCTACGAGCAACCTCTAAAACCAAATGCTCAGTACCACCAGTCAAAACAACACAAATAAAACAAGCAACACCAGCAACATCTATTCTCCTAATATCCTCTACGGAAGTAACTTTACCCAAAAACCCATCAACAACATCACTAACCAAACCATAGTACTTCTTCAAAATAGCATCAACAACCTCAGGTCTATGCAAAGGAGAAGCTAAACCAGCAAAAACACATTTCCCATACATTTCTCAGTACCAAAATAGAATCATGCTAAAGTGGAAAATAAAGATAAGCGTATGTTAGCTTAAACAGATAATAAGTAGCTTAACTATCCCAAATACGTTTTAAGGATTCTTAAGGTATCATGACCTTGTATTGATACTCCACGCCATTTTTAGTTACTACTTTAACCCTATATTCTCCGGAAGGAACTCCACTTATAGAAACTGTTATAGCCTTTGTTTCTCCAGGTGAAATTCTCCAACCACCATACGTATTGAACTCTGTAACATTGTACGTACGTACTACAATGTGTCCTTCTAGGGGCATACCGTTCTTAACGATGTAACTTAAAATATTAAATGTTATTGAAGAACTCATAGTAGTACTTGTATACAATGGATTCCATGAGTCATCAGTTAACTCAACGGTCCATTCAGGCTCTACATTAAGTACTGTGACTTTGTAATCTCTATAGACTTGAATATATCTGACATGAACTTTTCTTGAACTTGCTGTTACCCTATTATCTATTGATAAGTATATGTATTGATCTCCATTATTGAATACGTCGCTTAAACCTGCAGAAGTCCAGTATCCAGAGTCATGAGGTAACCCTGATCTACTATCGTGCCAGAAATAGTAGTATACCTTATTTATTTCATTAAATATCAGCAGAAATACGCCCCTAGGTTGACTATTAGAAGCACTATACCATGTGTAGAGAGTTTTCCACCGTATAGTGCCTCCGCTACTTCTTGTAACTAATTGGGCCTCTGTTCTATATGGATTAATTTTAGGATATAGTTTCACCGCAAACCATGGTTTTGCATCGTATGGGTTTCTCTTTTTATTTGAACTTAAATATAGGCATGCTGCGAAAGGTGAAGCAGCAGCATCGCCTCCTGGAACCTTGTAGTTTGTTTTTTGGAGGTCAACTTCAATAATTACTGGCAAATCTGATAGATCAATTATTTTTTCGACTGTTATTAGCCCTCTTACGGCCCATCCATCAGCACTTTCTGACAAAAGTTTTAATCCGTCAGGATCATAGTATACTCTATCCCAATCATTATTGTAGTCAACGTAGCTATCATCCCATACTGAAGGATTAGATTTAGTGAATGTATCGTATAGTATTAGTCCTGAAGACGATTTCGCAACTTGGAGATTTTCGGCATCTATGGTCCACACGTCGCCACCCCATATTTCAGTACTGCTGCTAATTACAGCGGGGCTTAAGTTGTACACTACGCCTGTAGGGGAAATAAGGTAAATGCTATTTACTATGACAGAAACATCTCCTATATTTCTTACGTAAATTGTTAACAATTTACCGTCTACTTTATAGGCTTCAACTTTGATTTCTTCAAAGCCTGTGGGTTGGGTTTCATACGACGTTATGTACCCTGTTGTCCAAGCGTAAATTACCACGCTAACACCTACTGTGATAAATATGAGCATTAGAAGGGCAATAACGGGTGAAATAGCTTTAAACGTATTTCTCATATGCATCCCTTAACTAAGTAGTTTACATTAGTATAATATACATAATGTATAATATAATTAAATTTTTAGTTAATTTCTTCAACTAGAACTATTAGTCAAACCATCATAGTACATTAGTGCTTCTAGCCGAATATAGGCTGCTTAGTTGTTTTCCACTTATCTCCATTTCCCCTATGTTTTCTAATGCCTTGTACCCTGTGGTTTCTTTTAGGATTTTTCTAAGCCACTGTGATTTTAAGATGTTTATGAATTCTTTTACTGGTTCCTTTCCTAGGGATTTTTTGTTTATTAGGAAGTCATATTCCTCTGTTTTTAATGGTATGAAGTCTAGTCCGTATTTTTCTGCTATGTACTTGAGCCCTACTCCTACG
>QMRV01000134.1 GCA_003649445.1 Thermoprotei archaeon
GCTAAAACAGGGCTAACCGTAGTTAAGGGTAGGAAAGTAGATGCCCCCGTAATTAAGGAGGCTATAGGTGTTTTAGAAGCTAAGGTGTCGGAGAAAATAGATGTTGGTGAGTGCAGACTATACCTTGGAGACATCGTCTATGCTGAAGCAGACGAGTCAAAGTATAATTTAAGATATGGTTGGGACCTTAGAAAAACAAGGCTTATTTACCACTTATCCGGTAAAGCATTCATGACTAATGGCAGGCTAATCTTCCCTAAAATGAAAAAGAGCATTTAACCGCGCTTAAGTTCATTAATTATTTCCAGCGAAATTTTAGCCAACGGCTCACTTATAGGTGAAGGCGTTACTAAAGGATGAGCGGCCTGAGGAATAGATAAGAGATTATCTGCTATGACGTTATTCTCTACGAGAACACCTATGGTGTTAACCAAAGCACCTACATATTCGTTAAAACCTATAACCTGTCCTCCAATAACAAACCCTTTCCTGGAAAATAGCAGTTTAACTGTTAAATCTTTAACCTCAGATAGCGCTGAAGGATACTTATCCTTCGCAGAAACCATGGATGATACGTATCCTAAACCATTCTCTTTAGCTTGCTTCTCAGTAAGTCCGGCAGCTCCAAATACCATATCACCTACTTTCGAAACATACTTAGGAACTACTCCTTTAACCTTCAAAACATTGCCTTTAACTATGTTTACAGCTGCAACCCTACCCTCCATAGTAGCTATGGAGGCTAACATGTATTTTGCAGGTTTTCCAGTTATAAGATCCTTCTTCTCCGCGCAATCACCTACAGCATATATTCTAGGGTCAGAAGTAACCATGTACTGGTTTACTTTAACACCATACTTTGAAACTTCTAGCCCAGTTTTCTCAGCTAATAACGTATTTGGAGTAATTCCAACTGTTATTATTGAAACATCAGCTTTAACTCTTACACCATTACTTAACACTACTTCCCTAAGTTCACCTTCACCTTCAAACTTCAAAACAGAAGTATTTGTGAAAACATTTACACCGAGGTCTTTGAAGTATTTCTCTATTAACGTAGCGAACTCTGGATCAAAATTCAGCATTAGAATATGAGGTAGAGCCTCTACTATAGATACCTCATAGCCTTTCCTCGCAAGTTCATCGGCAACCTCTACTCCAGCTAAACCACCGCCAACAATGAGTACTGAAGAACTTTCTTCAAGCCTCTCTCTGAGAAGCATAAGTTTCTCATAATCATCCTTAACATAAAATACTCCCTCAATATGTTCTCCTTTAACATTCAACTTCGACGGCCTAGAACCCGTAGCTAAAACCAAGTAATCATAAGGTAATTCACCATACTTCTCGAGAATAAGTCTCCTACCATCCCTATCAATACCCACTGCCCTATCAATAACTAACTTTACACCGTATTTTGCAAGCAAAGCATCACTCAACAGGTTTTCTCCAATAGAAAACCTAGTAAACATGTAAGGTATCCCACAAGGTATAAGCTGCTTCTCATCCTTCCTAACCAAAACTACTTCCACATCTTCACTAAGTTCCTTACAAGCCAAAGCAGTAGAAACTCCAGCAGGACCACCACCCACAACTACAACCCTAACCATAAAAACCACCCATATTTTAAACCGTAACAACTACTTAATGAACATACCGTTTGTCCCTACCGCTTCATCCTGTTTAAAATTATAGCTTTTTGTGTATGCGGTAGGGACTTCCACCTCGCCCATAGGGACTTGCTTATCCCTATGGGGTCATGGGTGGTAGTCGAGCCCAACGGAACGAGGCACCCATCTAGGAGAAGAAGTCCTACGGGGTTTGGAGCATTGCTCCCATCACCCCGTAGGGATTTAAAGAGAAGGTTCCAACAAGCAACTACATCTCGATGCCACAGTTCTCCTCCTTTACTGCATTTCCCTAGCCTAGAACCGTTATTGTACTTTATTGACGTCTTATGGACCGGACATAGTTTAGATGTGTTTCTCGGGTCAGCATGGATTACTGGTACACCGTACTCTCTCGCTTTCTCCTCTATTACCTTTTGAATGCCTCTAAAACTAGCTTGGAAAATTCTATGCCTTAGCTGTCTGTCCTTTACCCTTTTAACCATGTTGTTAGCAGGTTTCTTACCTAGCTTCTCAAGAACAATAGTATATCGCTTCTCATAGGCAACTCTAACAATTATATTAGCTATCTTCCACTTGATGACATTCTTCTTCTTTCTCTCCTTAAGCTTCCTCATAGCCTTTCTTTTAATCCTTGACTTCACACCATAGAGTTTATCGTATTTCTCCTGTATCCTCTTCCTACGGTAATAATATCCGAGGACAAGCTTCTCAGTATCGGTTTCAAAAAGGTGGGCTATACCATCAACTAGTATAGTAACGTTATTCTCGTTAATATCAATAGGTAAGTACCCTCTAGGCTTGTGTTCTTCAAGCTCTTTGATGAAAGTTAGGTAGATAGTTAGCTGTCTATTCTTCTTATTAAGCTTAATTTTAGCCTCAGAAGCCAGCTTCCATCCTCTGTTAATGTATTTCCAGTATTGTCTGTGAGGTTTAAACTCTACTATTACCCATCCTCTGTGAGTAGCTATCTTAATAGATGTTAATCCACTGGGTCTCCAAAGATGGTCGTCAAGCCATATACTGACCCTTCTAATCTCTGGGTAGTCTCTTTCAGTTAATCTAAGCTTCTTCAGTTTTAGGAAGCTCTTAACCCTAGTACTAGCGTCTTGACAAGCAGCGTATACGTAGTGTGAAGGCAATTGTGTGTAGATACTCCTCATTTCATGATACTTCAAAGCCTTGAGCCTAATGAAGCTCCTAATATTGTTGCTGACAGCATACATTGTTAATTGCTCTACCATGTTACGGTACATATCTTCAAGCTCAACAAGTACTCTAAACAACTTCCTTGGTAACCTAGTACTTTTCGCCATAACTGTCCTTGCTACTCTAGTCATTCTTTCCTACCTCTTCCAGCAACTGCTTAAATCCTTGAACTAATCGTTTCTTCTTACGACTTCTCATACCGTAGAGCTTACCAGCAAAGCTGGTTATTATTGCTAATAGGTCTTCAACAAGTTCTTGGTAAACATCCTTAGGTTCCCCACCATAGACAACCTCTATCCGTACACCATACTGTCCGAAGAAGTACTCAAGGTATTCAAATCCAAACCTTGTAAGCCTATCCTTGTATGTTACAACAACCGCATCCACTTCTCTATTAACTATGTAGTTGAAGAGCTTCAATAAGCCTCTACGGTTAGTTAAGACCACTAGCAACATCGCTTATAACATCAACAACTTTATATCCCTTAGCAGAACAGTATTGTGTAAGATACTGTATTTGTTTTTCTAAGTCGCTTTTCTGGTCGCTACTAGAAACACGAGCATAGATGATAGCTTTAATTCCCCCTAACCTCCTCTCTCCCACTTATGATTCTCTCTATTTCGCTCTCTGGTATCATCCACCTACCAGTAGGTGTCCTAACAGCATGTATCTTACCAGAATAAATCCACCTCTTCAAAGTAATAAAACTAATACCAAGACGCCTACAAGCCTCCCTAGGAGGTAGCAGTCTTTCAGTCATCTGCTACTCTCCGACACAAAAAGATATAATTTGAAACACTTAGAGATTTCTGCCCCTACTTCGCCATGCAAATACTAAACCATAATTAAGCCAAAATTACCTAATAACCCATACCGGAACAGGAATAACAGCGCCCTCGGAAGTAACCAACTTAACAGACAACTGGTATCTATAATCACCAGAACAAATTTGAATATTAGGAACTATAAAGGAGTCGATACCTTCAACAATAGAGTATTCTTCGTCACCAATATACCTTAACTCAACACTACCATTAAAATACATGAAAACATAAATAATGTGAAGCCTCATAGGAGTTCTAACAGTAATGCTGATATCGTTAGCTTCAGGATCGCCAGTAAAATTATGGACAGGTCTAAAATAAGCCTCAGTAACCTTAACAATACGAAGCCTAGCTTCCTCTCTAGCCAAAGACTCCTCAACAAGCCTCCTAACACGGAAGTTAACAGAGTAGTAAAGCAAACCAATAAAAGCTAAAATGAAAAATAAAGAGCCTAAAATAATAGCAACCCCAATAACTCCTTTTCTAAATTTGCATAAACGTGCCATAGATACTATTACCCACTAAAATATTGACCATACCATGTGTCAACGATTTTCTGTAGAGGAGCATACGCGTACTTCACCCATTCATAGTTGCTGACACCATAAATGTCTTGATATTCTGTTCCATCCGTGATAAACTTTGCTGATGCAGAAATCCAGACATAATCGCCAGGTTCTAACTTTAACACTTCATTTAAGATATTATTTTCGATAATGAAAGAGACTTGATCCCACATTTTCTTCCGATAACCAAACCATTCTAATTCAAAATACCATCTATAGTATATAGGCAATGTTTTTATTAACGTCCATGAATTCCCTGTTCTCTTATATATTTTAGCTGAAGCACTTTTTACAGTGCTGTTAGTATACAATCCATGGTACTGAACATTAAACCTAACTGTAAAGTTTATTTTTAAATCAGCTTGATCTATAGATGCAGGGGCGTTATTTCCTGATGCAACATAAATCTCCCCTGTATAACTAAAGGTATTTATGTTATTTTCTCCAGGGTCAAAAGCAGAGCTTTGTAAACCTACAACGAGGTAATTATAGCCACTATTTGCTAAAATAAACTTTACTGGGTTATAATTAAGCGTACTAGAATCATAATCTAGATACTTATTAACATAACTTAATGCTAGCTTAATTATAACATAAGGTTTTCTCGTTTGCCAATCATATCCATAAGATATATAAGAACATGTATAACCCTGACACCCTGAAGTATCTGTGCCTACATCTGGGATTTCAGTAAAATTGATTATCGTGGCAACAGTATCTCCTACATCCTGTCTTATGACACTATATTCAGGGTAGAGTATACCTAGCTGTATTACAAATGAAGGAGCATAATGAACTTCGCCAAAAAGTTCACGGAGTAAGCTTTCGAGATCATCTATCCAGTCATCTTTGGGCACTAGTGTTCCATTAACTATGTATATGGTATTGTTACTATCGATATATAGGTTTCCATGAGCTTTAAATATACCTAGCAGCTCTGATATTAACCCTTCTGGAATCTGATTTTCGTCTAAATATAGGTTAACAGGATAACCTTGTAGCTTTTTTATAATGTAGTCTACCGCCCCCTCATATGTGATTACTTTTACTACTTCTCTGCAATATGGTGGTTGTATTATTGTTCCTCGTGATGTGATAAGTTTTATTGTTTTTATTTCACTTGGATTTAAAGTTATTATGCTTAGATTATTAATTACGTGAAGAATGTTTACTCC
>QMRV01000135.1 GCA_003649445.1 Thermoprotei archaeon
CAGAACGAATCCTTTCTGTATTTCGTCTATAATCGAGCTCACCCTCCCACCTTAGGGTAATGGTGTTTAAAAATCGGCGGAGGGTTCCGGCAATTTTTATTCTAGTTCAAGTCCGGGTGAGAGGGGGTGGGCTCGAAAATAAGCGAATACCTCTCAGAGAGCATCTACATAAGAGATAAAGCTCGAAGAGAGCTCTGGAGAGTACAATGGATCTACGACCCTAAGACAAAGCTACTTTATGTCTTCGCGCCTTCCTCTAAAAAAGACAAGTACTATGAAATAATAATCCACAGGACTGGGCAAGTAGAAAAGCTTTGTGAGTGCCCAGCGAGCCGTCAAGGGAAAAAATGCTGGCACATGCATGCTGCCGCAGTAATCTACAACAAGGTTAATGAGCACACTTACACAGAACCCGTCTACGGAAAAGGAGACCGAGAAAGATTCACAGGAGAAGACGCCTACAGAGCGCTAGATGAACTAGAAAAACAAACAGACAGCTACGTAGATCTCTCAAGAATATCGCCTACTCTTAAAACTCTGCTAGATTTTGTCGAGGGATTTCTATGACGGTGCTAGAGCTGACTAGAGAAAATGTTCTCGAAGTGATAAGAGAGCTTCAAGAATTCTTCAAGGGGCTTAGAGAAGAAGTAGAAGTCTATGTTGCCTCCCAGGTGGCAGGCTTGCCTACGCTTCTTATTGGAGGTCACGGCACAGGTAAAACAACTCTAGTTAAAGCGTTCTACAGCACACTAGTAGTAAAAGAGAGAGACTCCTATAGACCTCTCAAAACCTTCATGCTCTTGCTGAAAGAAAGACATACACCAATGGACGTTTTCTACAGCTACCACTTGCCTTCACTGCTGAAAGGAGTCCAGAAAATAGTGCCTTAAGCTATTGGAGCAGAAGCAGTCTACTTAGAAGAAATCTTCTCAAACCAGCTTGTCTTGAGCGCTCTCAAAGACTTCCTCGAAGAAAGAGTATACGACAGCTACCACTGTAAATGGCTCTTCTTCACAGCTAGCACTAATCCCCCTAACCAGTACTACCAGAACATACTTCAGTTAAGCAATATGGCGGACTTAGACCGCTTCGACGTAGTAGTACCGTTTGAGTCTAGGCTCGGAGCAGACTTATTCGAAATAACAAGCCTGTTCGCGGAAGCCTCCGAGAGGAGAGTAGCGCCTCAGCTTTCAGCAAAACTAGATGTGAGCAATATTATTGAAGTGAGGAAAGAAGTAATGAGTATTGAAGTAGGCTCTAAAGCGAAGTCAACACTAGCCCTGTTCGGACATGTCTACAGTGCATGCGTTTTCGAGGACGAAGACAGGCAAAGACACTTCCTTGATAAGTTCTCAGTGCTGGGAGAGGTACCTTGTATGAGATGCACTTTCAGAGGAAGCCTCTGTAGCAAATTTGCTATACAGCCCTGTAGACTCATACGCTCAACGATAGCTCTCGCCAAAGCCTTGGCGTGGCTACGTGGGGAAAACAGAGTACACTACGAGACTGTAATTAAAGCGCTTCACTACACTCTGCCCTTGAGGCTAGTTATCGTAGACGAGAGTACTAAAAACAAAGTGGCTACAGTTAGAGAAGCTGTAAATGTAGCTATAAGAGAGTTCACAAAGTGGGTAGATGACCACAGGAGGCTTCTCAAAGAACTTAGAACCGCTGTAGAGCTGGCGAAGCGGGGCAAAGTAAACGACGCTATTAGAGCACTAAATGACTTAAGCTACCGCTACAACAACGACCCAGTAGCACTATCACTAGTACACAGCATTGCACTAAAAATAAACAGAGCTAAAGAAGAGATAGAAGCATTCATAGAAAAAACAGCAGACAAAAAAGTACTAAAATACTTCATTGAGAATAAAACAGATTTCAAAGACAAAGCCTATAGGAGACTCAAGAAAGTACTAGACATAACTGAAGCATACAGGTGGGGTGAAGAAGCAAAAAGACTGTTAAACAAACTGCTAATGAAGGGACTTATAAGTGAAAAAGAATTCGATGCACTCAGCATGATTTTGACAGGACTACAGAAAAGAGAGCATGAACAGTATCTGAGAGAAGATATTAGGATAGTAGTGAGATGGAATGAAGTAATAATAGAGGGGCCGAAGAAAACAGTAGAAGATCTACTAAAGTAGCCATTTTTAACACGGAAAACTTTTGATGGAAGAGGGGTGGGCTCAAGAATTAAGCGAAGTAACAAAAGAACTAGTAAAAGAAATATACAGTCTACTATGCAGGCTTCACGGCGTTGTAATAGCGACAGGCGTTTTCCACGATATCTATGAGTACTTCTTAGAAAGCTACAAGGAGCTACTAGAGATAAGCGACATCGAAGAAAAGTACTCTAAAGCAGTCGCTCTACTAGCGTCAATTGAAGAATATTTTCCTGTACTATAATTTCTTATTTTTCTTCCACCCCCATTTTTATTCTCCTTCTTTCTCGGTGAGAGGGGGTGAGTTCGATAAATAAGGTTCTCGAAGAAATACGGCTATCGCATATTCCCTTACCTCCTCCGCATACTCTTCAGCTAAATTCTAAGGTAAATGTGCCTTACTGCGACTTAGCTACAAGAGTAATTACACTTAACCCACTATCAAAGAGCATTGAGTGGGATTATAGGCACGAGATAGAGCACTTGAATAAGTGGCCTCGAAGACTGAAGGAAGAATTCAAACACTACTATAAGGCACTTAAACTTCTACCGGAGAGCGACAAGAAGTTTTTCAGAAAATACAGGTACATCATAGCTAATATTGTCTACGATGCCTTCATAGACTATGAGCTTTCTCAGAAATATCCTATGGTGAAAGAGCAGATTAAAGCATATCTGAGAGCGTCGGGAGCCTCCAATATACTAGATGAGGCTAGAAAGCTCGCTGTAGAAGGAAAGAAAGCAAAATGGCTCAACGAAGAAAAGCCATGGCTTTCCTTTATCCATGTCTTTAAGTGGATTAAGAAGCATGGAGTTCCTAGAGTTAGAAGAGACTACAGGTCTCCTGTGAGCCCAGAGGAAGTAGCTGAGGCGGTAGTAGAGCTGGTAGATGAAGGCGAAGACGAGAAGAGAGTACTGGAGGAAGCAGAAAGACTTCTCAAGAAGCCTCTACCCTACGATAAAATAGTAGAAGCGTTGATTAAAAGCAGATTCAATTTCGCCGTTAAAATGATTTTCGAGTGTAAAATAGCGGTTAAAGCAGTAAGGAAGACTTACGGTATTTGGCGTCTAGGCGAGCCAGTAGACCAATTATTAGTGAGAGAAACAGTGCGCTCCTACGGAATAGTAATTCCCTCACATAACACGCTCAAAGAAGTCGAAGTAGAGGCGAGAAAAGGAGTCCTCAAAAAGACTCGTGGCGGGGCGCGCGTAGCTTTAGTAGTAGATTCTTCTGGCTCAATGTCAGACTACTTGACTTACGCTAGAGACGCGGCGCTAATGTTGATCGGCTTCGCGAAGAAATACGAGTACCCGGTGCTCTTAGTGACTTTCAATTCCTCGGTGCCGTTTTCTTCGAAGGGGTGGCGGAAAGACTACTTCAAGCTAGCAAAAGAATTCGTGTACGCCTATGGGGCGGGCGGAAACACCTACATTACACCGGCGCTCAGAGAAGTACTGAGGTATGCTGAAGAAAACACGACAGTCTACATTATAAGCGACATGGATATCCACGACATAGATCAAGCCTACAGCGAGTTCAGGAAGCTGAGCTCTTTTAAGCCGAAGCTAGTGCTGTTTCTCATTAGCCCGAGCCTACAGGAAGTAGAAGAAGTCTGCCATGTAGTAAAGCAGGCTGGAGTAAGCGATGTCAAAGGATACTGGGTTAATCCGAGGGAAGCAAAAAAGCTGACAGAATACGTTATAAAAGAAATAATTAAGTAAAGTTTTGCTTAAACGCCGCTACTATTTCAGCGATTTTCAGCAGGAAGCCGTACTTAGGGTCCTTGAGGTACTTCTCGTACATTTTCGGGTTTTTCTCCCTATACTTCACTATTTCCTCCGCCAACTCCGCTAAATTCACGTAGACTGCTGGCTATTTAAATCAGCTTTCACCAAGTCAAGTATCTTTGACAGTAGCTCAGGGTTATCTCTAATCTTCTTCTCAAGGAGTCTAAGCAACTTGATGAAGCGCTCTTCTTCTCTCAAAGCCTTTTCTCTGAGCTCCTCTGTATCCAGCTTGGTTCCGCAGCGAGGACAGTACTGTGCACTAAACTCTATTCTGAGCCCGCACTTAGGGCAGAACAGAGTTTTCCTCTCCTCTTTCTTTATTCCGTATAATTCTCTGACAGTTTCTTCGAGGTCGTCTACAGTTATTTTAGCGTATACATCTATCATTTTCCGCGTCTTCCACCCAAAGTACTTCATTAAGAGTAGTTCAGTAAACTTTCTTTCTTTGTACATTTCTGTAGCTCTCAAGTGCCTCAAGTTATGTGGGAGGAGTAGCTTCGGGTTGAGTCCTATTCTTTTACAAAGTCTGTGAATATACATGGTTAGCGCAGAAGGCCTAATAGGTTCCCCGAATGTATTGTAGAAAAGCCAGTCTTCTCTCTCCTTAGATCTGTGTTGCTGAAGCCACTCTCTCAGAACATAAGCATACCTTATTACGAAGACTGTGCGGGGGAGGCTTTTAGAGTACTTTACTCTAACACGGTAGCCTATATCCCAGTCTTCTACGTCGCCGTACTTGAGGCTGAGTGCTTCACAGCGCCTCAAGCCTCCTTCGTAGAGCATGACTATAATAGACTTGTAGGGCTGGCGGGCGCACTGAATAAGTCTGTTTACGTCCATTGAGCTGGGTAGCTCGGGAAGCTTTACTTTCTCTTTAGGGTACTTTATTTGCCTAGAAAGCCTGTAGAACACAGGGTGCTCTTTAATATTTGCTTTAGCGAAGCACCTAATAGCCCTCACATACACTTTTCTGCTCAAAGGATTAGATATTGAAGACAAGTACTCTTCAACGTCGTCTAGCTCAAGGTCGTCTAGACTTTTACCCAGCTTCTGGACATAATTTAAGAACAGAAGGCTCCTGTTCAAGTAAGTGTAGAGAGTATCCGGTGAAAGCCCCCGGACAACACAGTGCCTATAAAGCCTAACTAAGTCCTCGTAAAGCTCACTCGAAAGCTCTTTCTCAGCTCTCTCCATTAAAGCCCTAATAGTACTCTCAGTATGGTGCCGAATCACAGAAAAACCAGAGCTTATAAATCGGAACTCTCCACTACTAGGGGTCAGCTCCTGCCGAAGTCTTCATCGCTCAGAAGGGGCTAAACTTCATCACCGTTATTTACATTTTTTGGGCACTTATATTCATTGTGATAAAGTCTTGTCAAAATGCATTGTTGTTTCCTTTA
>QMRV01000136.1 GCA_003649445.1 Thermoprotei archaeon
CTAAACTTCTTTTTAGACCTAAGGTGCCGGGGTGCCCGAGTGGACTAAGGGGCTGGCCTTGAGAGCCAGTGGGGCATGGTCCCCGCGCGGGTTCAAATCCCGCCCCCGGCGCCAAATCTTAAAAACTTAATGTCCATGGTCTTACCTTCTATAGATTATTATTTTCAATTTCCCGCCTGAGATAGGGTCAGGGCCTAGTTCTTCATTTACGCATCTTACAGCTTCATCCCAGCTCATGCCCTTAAGAAACACGTTATCAATAAGTTCTTTAAGGGCAAGATCCATGTAGTGTAGGCTTACAGCCCCTTCCCAACCTATAAAAATAGATAATCCTTTTTCAGCTAGCGTATCAGCTATTTCCTCGGTAAATAAGGAGTAGCAACTAGCTACGATAACTACAGAATCTTCACCAAACTTGTTCCTAAGATATACCTCGAAAAACCTGGAAAGAACAGCTAAATACGTTTTATTTAAACCGTAAGGTCGTGCTCTCGCGACAAGCCATGCTGTTTTCAAGTACGAGTATTCTTCACTCCACGGAAGACCTATGAATAAACCATTCACTCTAATCACTATTCCTTCAGAAGTTTTTCACAACAGCTTTTCCTCCATGAGCTCTTAATATTACTAAAGAATAGTTTGTTAATTCTGAGTAGAGTTTCAAATCTACTTCGCTTCCATAAAAGAAATCTACTTCATAACCTGCCTTTTTAAGAACATCAACGATGTAGTTATCAAGCTCTAAGTTAGGGAAATCTATTGAGAGACTATCAGCAACTAAAGCTCTTCTCCGATAAACCTTAACCTTCTCCCTTTGCTTCAATGTAAGAAAAAACGCTTACCAACGATATTACAATAGCTACGAGTAGAAGCATAACAATGATCTTGAAAACAGGAAACTTCCTAACGGAACTCATGTACTCCAACCGTACAATAGTTTTCAAACTAAATTGTTTAAAACAGTTTAGCTTGAAACAGAAGAACGTTATCACAGACAGTGCCGACCTGGCAGACCAGCTAGATGCGCTTGCTTCATTAAATTATTTTCTCCTTAAGTATCTTAGGCAAACGATACCCATTAGTGAAACTATGAGCAACGTTATGAACATAAATGTTTTAGCTTCTTCCCTATATGTTGTATTTTTGGCTAACTCCATGTCTGATAATGCTCCACCCACGACAGGTATTTCGCTTACCCTAACCTCAGTGCCAATGATTACGCTAGGTTCAGGTCAACATACTTGCGCACGAGTATGTAATCTGTTCTTGACACTATTTCAGTAGCTCCCCATTTACCCCATAATCCGATGTACTTAGGCACGAATTTGTTCTTAAACTCTCCTCTGTAATCCCATGGATTGTAAATTTCTTGTCTCCAATACCATTTGAAATCAGCATAACCATTGTGCTCTATAACATCTACTCTGAGCCAAACTTGTGCATCAGCAATAGGTATTTCTGTGAACATGTCCTCAACACATTCTCCATTCCAGCAGCCTTCAACGCAGAGAGTATGTGTTACTGAAACACCTTCAGGACTATCCCTTTAAAAACCTACAATATACCACCCATTACCGTACCTTGGTTCTTCAAGAACGCCTAAGCCTACCTGATGGGTATCGGCATTTATCTCAATGGTGTTCGCCCAGAATTTAACCTCAATACTATACGATGTTAGTTCTATAGGGATTTCTCTGTAGAAACACTACAGCTTCGGCTCATAAATCTCGGCTCCATGGATCATTAACGTATTTGAAACCTATTTCAACGTGGCTATCTATAATGCCGTATCTTCCTGTACCTGACTGCTCAGGGTTAAGGTGCCAGTCTTTCTTTGGTTTATCAATGAAATCATCAAAGAATACAAAGGTTAAAGTTCCATTAGCAGGAGAATTCCGTGTAAATAAGCTATTACTGGGACTTAAAGCCCCTTATGTGCCGAGTACTTGGTTTAACACTAACAGTAAAACTCATGGAGGCGGGAGAAAGAGAAGCCATAAGATCATATGGAGTATTGCTTGAAATACCATACTTGACTTCTGAAGAAACAGAAAAACTAAGGAAAATATTAGAAGATGAAGTACTCCATGAGCAGGAACTTATTGAAGAGGAGGAAGCATTTAAGGACATATTAGGTCATATTAGAGATGCAGTATTGGGCATGAGCGATGGTTTAGTTAAGGTTCTTTCAGTTACGGCAGGATTAGCTGGTGCATACGGTAATCCGCTAAGTGTAGCTATCGGGGGAACTATTGTAGGTATTGCAGGTGCTCTTTCAACGGGTATAGGTGCCTTTACAAGCGTTAGAGCTTAAACGCAAATAAGCGGGAATTTTCTCTAGAGTAGGATTGGCTGCTAAATATGTTTCTCATGTTCTTCATCGCCGTGTAGTAGAATATATGAGGAGAAAAGGGTTTAGTGAAAACGCTGCTAAAATCATTGCAAATGAAGCGCTTAAGAAAAAGAAACTATTAGAGAAAGTAATTGCTGAAGAAAATACGGATTGAAAGAAGAGAAACTCGGCCAACCAGGTAAAGCTGGTTTATACACCAGTTTATTCCAGTTTATTCTATATCACAGGAGCCGTAATACCTCTTATTCCATATTACTTAAAACTCCATGCACAATATGCTCTTCCATTATCCTTCACGACAGCTACATTATTATTAGCCACAATGGGTTTTATAGTAGCTACAGTAACTGAAATAAGCGTTAAAAGAAAAATGTTAGAAATGATAGTTAGCTGGACCCGGCTTAGCAGCATTAACATTTCTCGTAGGGAAATTAGCCTCATTAATCTTCGGTATAAGCGTAGAGCATATTTTCCATAGTTAAGAAAGTGTCTCTCACTTACCAATTAACTCTTTAACTTCTTTCTCCCCTTTTTCTAGCTCCTTTGCCTGTTCTTTATCAAGCATTTTGAGTAGTGCAAGAAATTCTCCGACATGTGTTTTCTCCTCTCCTGCTATGTCTTCAAATACTTTCTTGATTCTTTCATCATCTATTGACCTCGCTAACTGCATGTAGAGATTAATAGCATCTAGCTCTGCTATTATGGCTAGTCTTAAAGCTTCAACTATTTCATCTTTAGAAAGTTTTTTAGGAACCAATTCTAGCGGGTTCTTAGCTAACATAGTAGCACCTAAAGAGATAATTATCAGCCACACTATTAAGTTATGATGGCATCGTAGATATCAGCTTTGAAGAGCGATATAATAATGTGTTAAATACTATGCTATGTTAGAAAATGTTATCTAGAATTAACATTATAAGGAAACCAATAATTAACCCCAAACTAGCTTGTTTTTCATGACCTAAACGGTGGCTTTCAGGTATTATCTCATTACTCACAACATAGATCATAGCACCGCCTGCAGAAGCCATAGCATACGGCAATAGCATGTGAGATATTGTAGTTAAATAAGCTCCTAAAACCCCGGCTACGGGCTCTACTAACCCTGTAAGTAGCGCTACCACAAATGAGTATCTTGCCGTATACCTCAATGTGGCCATTAGGGAAAAAGCTACAGCAAGGCCTTCAGGCGCGTTTTGCAACCCTATAGCTACGGCTAAAACTATAGCTTCTTTAATATTTCCAGTGCCGAATCCGACACCTACAGCTAAGCCTTCGGGTAAATTATGTATAGTTATTGCAAAAACGAAAAGCCATATCCTCCTAATTCTTAAGCGATGATATCCCTCTATACCCTTAATTAAATGTTCATGAGGTAAGTACTCGTTAGCTAGAAATATCATCATGACCCCTAAAATGATCCCCATTAGGGTTACGTAGAGTCCTCCAATGTCTAAGGCAGGTATTATTAGTGAGAAGAAGCTTGCAGCAAGCATTACTCCGGCACTGAATCCTAAAAGAGCATCTATGACTTTTTGCGGTATTTTCCTGAAGAAGAATACAGGTAAAGCGCCTATCCCTGTAGCAAGACCTGCAAGAAGACTACCTATAAATCCTCCTAAAACAGGGCATCTTAGAAAAATTTCTATGACATCTATTATCAGTTTAAACACCTAAATACTGCATGGTTCTTCATCATGGTAACCTTAACTATTATTAGGTACTGCTTTACCCTACACCTTAAACCTCTCTTCAAACCACACATTACCCCTCTCATGATAGCCTAAAACCTCCCAATATCCAACAACATAATGTTCTTTAAAAAATACTTGTAAACAATATAACTTAGCCCTATAGGCACGTTTTCAATAAATAGCAATTTTTCAATATTTAAACCGAGAATCTCCGCTGTCGCTGAAGTTATTTCATAAACTAGCCTAGTTAAATTCTCTATTGTGGAAAACACGTAATTAACATTTCTGCATACATAAATTGCCTCAATATTCTTACGTCTTAAACTTTGAATCTTCTTAAAATAACACTTCATGAAATTACCTCCTACCCCGCATTTTGTAATAGTCTTATTCAACATAGATGCTATAATAGTTAATATACATTACTTACACTTATAAGGAAAATTTTTCAGGCGAGAAATTAATGTGAGGATAGTTAATTTTTCGAACTATATAATTTGATTTTCATATTATATAATATTTCAAAATAACATAATTTCTCGAATATTTGTTGGTGAAAATGTAATGTTGCAACCAGACGCTAAAGCACCTTCATTTGAAATAGATGCCTACAATTCGAAAAAGATGAAGTTGTAAAGGTAAAGCTTGAAGATTTCAAGCGTATCCATACTGGTGATTCATAGAAAATATATGGTACTCTTTTTTCTCTTTACCCTTAAGCGTAATACCTATGAAGATACTAAGTTTAAGTATTTTTAGTCTTCTTTCACAACATCAAGTATTATAGCGGGACATACTCTCTTAACCCCCGGTAATCGTGCTATTTCCTTATGTATCTGCGCTAACTCATTACCATCTTTACCCCAAATAGTTGCTACTATAACGTGGTCTCCTGAGGCAAGTGCTAAATATTTTACATAATCCTTCTCCTTAAGATATGAAAGCACATGAAATATGTTTTCAGGTTCAACATCTATTCCTGTTATTGACACTGCATTATAGCCTAGTTTTTTGGGGTCAATAATAATTGTATATTTTCTTATTAATCCTAATTGCTCTAACTTTCTAATTCTCTTAATAACAGCAACATCACTTATACCTACTATTTTAGCTATTTCACTATAAGGTGTTCTAGAGTTTTTTCGGAGTATTTCTAAAATCTTTAAATCTTTCTCATCAATCATAAGCAATCATCTCCTACTAATCAGTTAGTAACTTAAATATGCCAATACGATAATTTTCCAAAGGTTCTTTTGGTTCAATTATTTTCACCAATTCTGTTTTAATGCCAAGATCTTCTAA
>QMRV01000137.1 GCA_003649445.1 Thermoprotei archaeon
CCCTTACCTGCGGAGTCCCGTAGTCGGCGGCGTTCAGTACCCTCCACGCGACCCTGTAGCCCGTCTTCTTCAGCTCCTGGAGCACTACCCTCCAGGCAGACCCCGGCTCCTCCTCGGGCAGCAGCGGGCGCTTTCCCCGCTCCCTTATAGGGACGTGTTTTATCCTAGCGCTGAGGATCCCGGGCACCTCCTCCATTACAAACACCTTGGGCCTCGCCTCTTTAATGACCCGGATAAAGTCCATTAGCGGGGCCGCGCGGGGGTCTCTGAGGCTCTGCCGCTTCCCGGCCGGCGAGAACGGCTGGCAGGGGGGACCGCCGGTCACCACGTCTACTTCTCCTGGCCGGAGCCCCGCCTCCTTGAGTATGTCGGACGTCTTGAACTGCGCGATGTCCCCTAGGAGGAACGGTATTTTAGGCCTGTTCGCCTTGAGGTTCAGGTAGGAGTCCCTGGAGATGTCTAGGGCTACGGTCACCTCGAAGCCCTCGAGCTCGAAGCCCAGGTCTAGCCCGTAGGCCCCTGTGAAGAGCGAGACTACAGTCAGCCCGCTGCTGTCCCCGCTAGGCTGCTGCCTGACGGGCTCTACGTCCAGCAGCCTAGTAGACAGCTTAGACCTGTCGAGCCTGAGCCAGTCCTCGTAGACCCTATAGTAGTCCTTGACCACGCCGTCTTTACCCGACTTCTCGAGGAGCTTCTCCGCGTAGTCCAGCGCCTCCGAAAGCGCCTCAGTGTACTTCAAGCCCTGGCCGGCTACAAACAGGTCGATGACTGCTGAGAGGTACGCCCGGGCGTCCCCTAGGCCAAAGCCGGGCCTGCCGTCGAATTTCTTGGTGAACCTCCAGGCCCTTACCTTTAGTTCCTTATACCCCGCCGTCATCTCCTCTCACCTGAGCCTTCCTTACGACGATGCCCTGCTCGGTCAGGATCCACTCTATCTCGTCGCCGGGCTTCAGCCCGAGTACACGGCGGACAGTCACGGGTATAGTGGTGTACCACCTGCCCCACACCCTAGTCCTCCCGAGCTCCCTCTCCACAGCATGCACCTCTACATGTACTTTTACATGCTACCCTTTTTAACCTTACGTTCACAAAACCGCCCTATCTACAGGCCTTAAGGCACTAGCTGCACACCAGTATAGGATAGCATGTCTAGTTAGGCACCTTTTATTAAGGTTTATATCCCATACGGAATATAAGTATCTGTAGAGGCCTCGGGAGATACATATGCTCGTGCCCCCTTCCCCCGAACAAAAGCTCAGGGCAGGGCTGAAGTACCTGCTAGACTTCTCTAGGAGGGCAAAGGAGCTCGTCGAGAAAATATCTGTAGAAAACTTGCTCGAGGAGGGCGGTATAAACCCCTATATTGTCGCCTCATTGGGGCTAAAAGACCTCAAGGAAGTCGTAAGGCTTTTCGTCTACAGGAGGGTCGAGAGGTCTCTGGGGACGTCCTTCGGCAACGTCATAGAGAAAGTGTTCCGGGCGTTCGCTGGGGGCATCTCAGGTAAACAAGCGAAGAAACTCTACGGGCAGTGGATAGAGTGGTGGGACGTAGTAGTACCGCAGGAAAAAATAGTCATCTCAATTAAGAGCGGGCCGGCCGATATGGACGCCGACCAAGTAAGGTATTTCGCGCAGAAAGCCCGGGAGGCCGAAGGCCACGGCTTCAGACCCCTACTCGTGATCACTTATGGTAAAGCGGCGTTCAGCGTAATAGAGAGCACACTGCGGGCGGAGAAGCTCCCCCCAGAGAAGTACTTGAGGGTCGGGAGGGAGGCCATCAAAGAGCTATTAGGCTCAGAAGACTACTACATAAAGCTGATAGAGGAGCTCAGAAAGAAGACAGGCGGAGTAGACATCTTCGAGCTCATAGAAAAGAAAGTAGACGAGCTCGTCGACGAACTAAAGAAAAGAGGCTTCAACACAGTAGAAGACATTCTGCTCGGCGTCACTTAATCAAATTCTATTTTTTCATTCTTAGTAGTCTGCGCTATTTTAACTGTACAACACCTTACTACCTGTAAAACTAACCAGGAGCTTCGGGGCGAAAGGTTTAAATAATACTAAGTAATAAATAAGACGAGACCTTTATGAGTCTTGAAGGACTTGAAAAAAATGACGCTGTATACTATATGGTCTCGGAGTACTTAAAAAAGCTTATCGTAAGTTACCGTTTTCTAGAAAAACCCCCTGAGCCCCCACTAATAGTGGACACCCCTCTCTTCCACGATGTACTTAGGTGGCTTGACAAAGGGTTTTTTGTAATAGAGGGGGCGTATGGCGTAGGAAAGAGTTCCTTTGGTGCACTGTTTTACCACACATCAATGAGAACAAAGGCCTTCTCTGCCACCTATATAAGACTCGGGTTACTGCGAGATCTATTCGAGGGGAGACGGCTACCCTCACCCCAGGAACTTGAGAAGATAATCAATAGAACTATAATCAATCCTATGGGAGTGAAGAGAGAACTACCTGAGACTACAGCTGTTCTATCAACTCTCCAAGAGACAGCAGAAGTAGATGACTTGGAGGAAGGCTTAAAGCAGATATTACAAGGACTCGGGCGGAAAAATTATTTCGTAGTATTAGATGAGTCCGACGAAATATTGGGAGGGGAAGGCTACGAAGAAATACTGATTAATCTCGCAAGGGTCGCAAGAAGGCTCCACGACGACGGACTCCCCTTCCTTAAAATAATCGTTTTAGTACCTGACACTCCCACTGCATACGGGCCTAGACCTTACCTACTAATAAGGAGAAGACTTGAAGAGGACGACCCGTTCATGAGGAGAGTCTACGCGTACTCTGAGTTCAGGGTCATGGATAGTCTAGGATTAGGAGAACTGGAACGTTTAGCTGTTGAATGCTTGAGGAGGCTAGGGGCACCTCCCTCTGTCAGGAAAGCCATTCGCTATGTAAGGAGCTTCAGAAAATATCTTGGCTTAGTCGCCAGAAGGGGCACCTCGAGAAGCAGAGTCTTAAGAGTGACAGACCTTGTGTCTACTCTAGCTGCCCTTTTGGTTAAGGACGCCTCAGATATAAAAGGAGTTAGGGACGCTCTTTCAAACGTCGAGCCAAGTGATATTGCGCATGCAGTGAAGACTGCTATCAATATAACTGCTGAGAAAATGTCCTTCGAGGAACGAGAAATATACTTCGGCAACTACGCTCCCTCAAGCGTTGAGGATTGGAGCAGGGCTCTTTTCACACTGCTTTCCGCTCTTTCCAGGAATCTCTCAAACAAGGGCTATAGTGTACGGGGGCCTCTACTCAGATCCGAACGCAGGGGATTTGTGATCCATGACCTTGTAGTCGACGGGACGACAATATCGTATTGGCTAAGGCTCACTGGACTTACTAAGGAGTCGGTCTCTTGGATTGAGAGAATTTTATCTCCTACGCCAGAAACTAAAAACACTAAGAAGAGGCGCGCCGAGAAAGTTAATGTAGTGTGTATACTTCCTCTTAATGTTAAATCAGCGTTCGCTGCGGCTATACCATTCAATTATGAACAGGTAATATTAAACGAAGATGAACTGTTCTCTGTGTTTAAAGCGAGAGCAGCACAGGGGGCAGACTACGCGAGGTATCTCTCAGATGATGAACGCTTTTTCTACGCTTCCGCTTTATCAAGAGTAGAAGAAGCAACATTAAAGGTGATTAAAAGTGACTAGCAAAAATAAACTCGCAGAATCTATACTAAGGTTGTACTTCACACCCTTTTTGATAGATAAGGGCACTAACTACATTAAGTTCTATAGACATTATTTAAAAATAAAGGAGTGGAGCCCAAGGACGTATGAAAAAGGACTAGACGAATACTTCAGAAAAATACTCCCAGACTTTGTCCTAGCTACTCCTGCTGAGGTTCAGGTGACTCTTACACTGTATTTACTATTACGTGGGAAGGTGACCTTAGACCCCAGCTCTAAATTGTATGACGAAGCGGAAAAGATTAAGGAATCGTGGCCTAGAAAACCGCTGGATCTTGTAGACTATTACCACACGTTAGCCTCACTTCTAGTATCTTCAGGGGAAGTTAAGATACACAGCTTTTCTCCAGGAGTTTTTAGCGCCCTGAAGAGGCTATCTAAGGAGCAGGGTGTGGAAGTAGCTCTTGAATCTATAGATATTGTCGGCACAAGAACTGTTGAAAAAGTACTCGCCGTGCTCGCGAATAGGTACAAGTGGCTTTCACTATACTCTATACAAAGGTTCCTTATCCCATCATTTTTTCTAGGACTTGAAGAATACCTTTCCCTAGTTAGGGGGGTCAAGAAGAAGTCCCCAAAGACCAAAAAACCTATTCTCAGTGCTAGTAAGGTAATATCGTCTTGGGCTGCCCGTTTAATAGATTTTATTATGGGCATGGGGGCTTTAGGCATAGACGCATATGGACATTTAGCTTCGTACGAGTACTTGAGGAGAAAGACGTGGAAGAAAAGGGCCCCAGGAAAAGAGGAAATCCCGGCGGTGAGGATAACGCTCGCAGGGATATACATAAAAAAGGCACTTGAAGAGAATAGAGGGGAGGACTTCGACTACATTTACTTAGAACTCGAGCCCCCCTTTAAAGCATACCGCTATGTCATAAGAAGATTAAAAAGTTTACTAAGAGAAGTCTTTCAACATCCCTATGGTTTTCCCTTAATAGACATAGCTTGCGAAGCTGCCGAAACACTAGATATAAGACTACCAGGCCTCACTTCCTCCGAGCTTACGAAGATTCTTGCATCTGACATAGCTAATATGTTAGTAATATTAGCAGGATACAATATAGTCAACGCTGATTTAAGACTCCTCCTCGAACGAGGAAGACTAAAAGTCTTTTAGGAGGAGGGGGTCGCCGGGGCGATGAAAACATGATGAAGGCGTGGCAGGCGCTGAACAATGACGAGTTCGGGCTAGGCTGAGCCCCGGCTCCCCATTTATCTAATTATACAGAATTTTATAAGCTTTTAATCCGATATTTCGCTACATTTTCTTACCCTAAGTTTTTCTTGGTACAATAGTACTCTCTCATTTAACTCTTTAAATAATACTAGTGCAGATAATTACTCTGGTTCAGTTGTTTTGCTGTGAACTCTAGTGTTGTATTTCGCATGGAGTATTATCAGCGTGTATAATACGCCCCTAGACTCAAGTTGTATCGCCTAAGTTGTCTTCATGCAACTTAATTTACATAGAGTAGAGACCTTGTAAGCCGTTGGTCGCGGGTTCAAATCCCGCCCGGGGCTCCACCTTTTAATTCATTATTCGCTGACTGTTTTAGATCGATAATCCACCAGTCCTTAATTTAAACCATAAGTTCGCTTTTA
>QMRV01000138.1 GCA_003649445.1 Thermoprotei archaeon
CCGCAGCCGCGCACAGCACCGCCCGAAGCCAGCCCAGTCATACCACACGTAGTCGTAACCGGAGACAAAATAGTCGTAGAGTCAACAAAAGTCGTGAGAGTTTGGGTCGTGTTGTTCAAGGACAATGGGGGCTATGAGGTGGTCTCAGGGAATACTCCGCTGAGGCTTAAGGGGAAGTCGTGGCGAGCCCTCGCCGTATTCACTATGACCACAGTCGTATATTACACGGGGCCTCTTCCCAAAGGATACATCACTAGGCACGGAGTCTCTCAGACGGAGCCAGAGCCCCCCTATATTTTCGTAGGGCATGGAGTAAAAGTCGTGAACCGGTCTTAGGTTTTTATTTACCATCTCTTTTCCTCATGAGAGTTGTCGTCAAGCCGGGAAGGTGGAGGCAGGCTAGGCCCTCGGAGGACATACCTGTTTCTCTCTTGGAGAAGTACTTGAGGCTGAGAGTCTTCCTAGAGAGGATGGTCGATGAGAAGACTGCTGAAGTTATTTCAGCTTACATCTACGAGAACCTCCGCTACCTGAGCCAGCGGGAGCTAGACGCTGTGGCGTCTATGATAAGGTACCGTGTAAAACACTGGGGCAGAGTTACGCTCGAAGAAGTTGTCGAGGCAGTAGAGTACTTCAAGTCCGGGAGGAAAGTGACTGTGAGAGTGGCGCTAGACAAAGAGCTCGTAGACAGGCTACGGGAAATAAGCAGAGGCCTCCTCTTCGACAGAGTAGTCGCAGACCTCCTCTGGAAAGCACTAATAAACTACAGTAAAAACAAGTAAATTAAAGAAATATTTATAGCGAATTGTCCCCACCATCACACTCATAGTGTTTTTCCTGTATCACTCAAGGAGAATTACTGGTAAAAAGTTAATGGTGGCGCCGGGTGATGAGAGTTCATGGTTCATTATTTGCCGTGAAACGCTCTACAAGTTTCGATTCTTGGGGGTCTGCTATGGTTGAGTACTAACCAACTCACCCAAGTGGAATTTAGCCTTGCACAGAGTTATTTAGTAGTGCTATCTGTTATTTAAGAAACTCGCGTTTTTTAAATAACATTACAATAAAAGCAGTCGTTAAGCCGACAAAGTAGGCTATAAAATGTCCTAATACATCGACTTGGGACATACCATATCCGATAAATTTTAGGAAATCTTTTGAAAGAACTGTTAGAAGAAAGAGTGTCATGAAAAGTAGACAGTACAACGAATAAACACTTGCTAACTTAGTCCTTTTTAACACTCTATTCAATGTTCTCGTCCATAGCTTTGCAGTAGATATCCGAGGAGAGTCTTTAATGATGATATATATTGCTTCAAGTAATGCTGTCGAAACTAAAGATAAAAGGCCTATGTCGAAGTACCCCCTTAGGCCATACAGTATTAGGGATGCTCCGCAACACTTTCTGTTCCAGAGATGAAGATAGTATATGAGCGCCAATTCTACTAGTGAAGGTATTATCTGGCTTAAGATGATTACATATGCAAATACCCTAAAAAGTAGTTTATGTTCTGCAGCTAGCTGAGGCTTGTAAAACTTTTTGAAGACTAAAAATGCTATCGTAAAGGTCATTATCAGAGCTACTGTAAAGATAGTTCCCTCAATATTTGTACACAGATGTTCGTAGTTTTTATGTGTAAGCCATGATGTTAGAATTCCCCAGGGTCTATTATAGGCTAGAGAGAATATAGATTCTCCGTGGTCTGGTAGCAGATAAAAAGTTATTAGCGGAGGAATAATTAGCACTAAACACACTATAAGCATATTGCGAAGAATATACTTAATTAAAGGCCATAGTTCTATAAAATATCTAATGATTCTTTCTTTCCCTTTTCTACACATCGCCGTATACTATGTTGTAAATACCTTATTTTAACTATTTTTGAAATATCACGGAAATATAGCTAGGTAATTTCGCTTATTTAGTGATAGCGGAGAACGTTTATTGGCAGTGACGCGTTTATCCCTATAATGTGTGAGGAATCTCCTCTTAGAGTTAAGCTTGTGTATTGTCGCCAGTTTTATCCGTCAAGCCCAGAGAAAATTCGGAAGACGCCTTATGAGCACTTAATTGCAGAGGACTTTGGCTACGAGGAAGACTTAATGATTGAAGAACTCCTCGAGGAAATCAAAAAACAGCACGGTATTCCCTATGAAATCAGGCTTGTGAGCAACGAGTACTTCAAAAGGAGGTACGGTCACCTGCCTATACACTTACATGAGGAAGTCTACGGAGAGATTATTAGATTTAAGAGGAAGCTAATGATTAGAGGAAAGCGTGACGTAGAGCGAGATTTGAGGAATTCTAGCGGCACTATTTCACTCGGGTGGACGCTCATAGTCAAGGTAAACGATGAAGTAGTGTGGTACGAGACTTTTCCCGGCGACATAATAAGGTTTCTTGAAGGAATAGTTTATAGTGGAGTAAACTACATTAAGTCGTATCTAATGCCGCTCTCCGACAGAGAGCCTCTCGTAGTCGGCGATATTAGAGGAGACACTGCAGTCGAAGAAGAACTGCTCAGGAAACTGGTGTTCTCAGGAATTTTCAACGGCTATAGAATTAGAACACAGGTTCCTTTAGGGACTCGAGTCCACGGTAAAGCAAAGTATGCTGACATGGTGTGTGAGAGGCCGGGAGAAGTATGGATTATTGAGGCAAAAGAAGAACTGAACTGGGAGGCAGTAGGGCAAGTAATCTGCTACAAAGTCCTCTACGAGGAAGACAACTACTTACCAGAAGAAATCAGAGAGAAAGCTGCGAGAAACATAAACCTAGGAATAGTAGTAAAGAAAACAGATCCCGTAATAGAGCACTGCTGTAGGAGACTAGGAATAAGAATATTCAAGTTCACATAACTGCCTATCTCCAAACATAAGGCAGAAACATCTTTTAAATTCAGGCTCTCTTCCTCATGAGCGGAATATACACCTTAGACGCTGTATTTGCAGCAATGCTGTTGTTGTCGGCGGCGCTTTTAGCAGTTACAGTACGTTATCTTACTACCCCTCACTATACCATTCCGGCAGACTATTTGGCTGACTTGGTAAATGAGCCAGAGTTCCTCACTGCTGTTTACTCTAGTGACGTGGCTACAGTAGAGGCCTATCTCAATAGCTTAATACCGTATCCCTACAACTTAACGGTCTACGACGGCAACGGAAACAAAGTGTTTTCAGTAGGTGTTCCCCTGGAGGGCACTGCCGCCAGCGTTACTCTTGGGGGCTGGAGAGGAGAATCTAGGACTCTAACACTCTCGCTTAAGGTGGCTGCGCCGGTGAGACCATGAATTTCACCACGGTGGCTTATGTTCTTTCAATACTGATTGTAGTGGTTGCCGTGGCTACGGCACCGATATCGGTTACTGTCGTAGAGTACCGTCCAGTCAAGCTGATTAGAGCGGTGGACTACGCGGCGGTCTGCTATGCGCTTACTGTGGCTCAGGAGGGTGGGAGCTTTACTGGTGCTTTAAGTGATTTCCTGTCTAAGGCTTACAGGGAGCCCCCGGGCTACACTGTAGTCGAGTACGAGCTCAAGTCAGATCTAAAGAAGGCTGTGATAGAATTCGACCACGGCTGGGTCAAGATAAGAGTGGAGGTCTACTTGAGGCTGAGGGTCAAGAGCACTCTAGTGGACTACAGCTCTGGGAGACCGGAGACAGTCTACGTAGTTGAAGTCTCTTCAGATAGACCTGTGGCGCTCAGCTGGGCTGGAGGAGCGGAGAGAATAAACGCTACATGCTGGAGAGTAAAGCCCCCGATTAGAGCAATTGACTCAAGAGGCCTCGAGGCATCGAAGGGGTGATGACATGGATCTGGATTATATTGTGGTCTTCGTGGTTCTCGCCGCATTACTGGCCTTCAGCTTAACTCAAGCGAGACTCCCCGAGCCTCCAGCGAACCTAAACGACTTCTTCACTGCAGTGGCAGTGGCTGCAGCGAACCCCGGGTCAGAAATTAGATTGAGGCTCCTGCTCCCCCCAAGAGTGTCTGTAGTGGCTTCGGGGAGGACGATTGAAGTGAGGGGGGCGCCCGTGCCCCGGAGCGCAGTAGACCTCTTAGACTCCCTAGGGCTCTTAGAGTCTTCTTCGACTTATAGTGTGGTCTTTAAGCTAGAGGTAAGTAGCGTGGTGCTCAGGGGAGGCTACATATACATTATCGTAGTTTCATCAACAAACAAAAAGATTACAATGAAGCCTGTGTCATCGGAAAAAATATAGTAAACTTTTAATGTTTTATTTGGTTTTTCTTGATTACTGGTCTTCTATTTCGTAGATATCGAAGCCGTAGGGCTCGCCCCTTATTATCGAGAAGCCCTGCCCACAGTCGCAGGTCTTCTTGTAGCCGACTATGTGCAGTATAGCATCCTTCTTCGAAGGAAACGCTCCTAACGATTTACCGCAGTTTCTGCAGACAGCTATTACTGCAGACATAGCCGTTTTATTCTTCAACATACTTTCAAAAAAAGTTTTTGCATTTTAACAAAATTTAACAAAATCTACTGAATACCTAGGTACTGCTGCGAGAGTTCTGGGCTTTTAAGTGCCTGCTAAGGCTCTTATGAAATACTGGTGTCTGCTGGCAGTCTTGACTGCATTAGTTGCTGTGGTAACTGTCTGCGCCGAGCCCACCTTAGTGAAGGTCGTAGACCAGCTGAATAGTACTGTAAGTCACTTAGTTGAAGTAAAGGTGTTAAACGGCAGGGCTAAGAGACTAAATGCTTCCTGGTGGATTATCGAGTCCGGCGACAAAGAGGTAGTTGTGTCAGTAGTCTACATGAATGAAACAGTCTACCAAGGAAGCCTCAAGACGGGAAAAACCTACGTCGTTAGAGCCAGCATCACTGAAATGAAGATAGTCTCCGGAGACGAGTCGCTGACCATAGTGGTTACCCACCTAGCCTCGGGAAAAGCTTGGAGCCTCTTCGGAAAGAAGACTTACAGAATATACCCGGTGCCCTGCGGCACATATAAAGTAACTGTACGCGGCTCAAGGAAAGTTGAGAAGACAGTCTACTTCACTGGAGGAGAAATAAGCTTAGAGAAGATCGCGGAGGCGCCTAAGCTCAGCCTCCTAGCCCCGCTCTTAGCCGCGGCGGCGGTGCCTGCGGCAGGCTACTCAGCCTACACTGTGGCCAAGAAGAAGAGAAGGAGACCCTCGAAGAAAGCTGAGAAAAAGCCCTGCAGGAAACTTCTAGGAGAAAAGCCTAAGAGAAAGGAAAAGAAGTCAGAGAAGAGGAAGACTGCTGTAAAAAGAAGAGAGAAAGAGAAGAAAACGAGAGAAAAAAGAAGGCTCTTTAGGAGAG
>QMRV01000139.1 GCA_003649445.1 Thermoprotei archaeon
AAGTCCAGGTAGTATTGTACGTAGTCTGAGCCTACTATGAAGAACTCTATTGGAGCTACTCGAAGAGCTCTAGTGAAGTTTACTCCACCTACACCGCCGGCTCCAGTAACAAAGATTCGGGGCCTCATTTTCTAGCCTCTTCTGCAACCTCAATACACTTTTTAACACTATATTCTTTTTCGTGTAGATACTCTAGGAGCTTAAAGTATAGTCTTCCTCCGCGCATGCGGAGAGCTTCTTGGTGGAAGAGCAATGTAAAGTATTTTGCGTTGTCTTTCTCGGCCTGTGATAGCTTCCATAAGATGTACTTGAAGGCTTTTTCTTCGTTCTGTATCATGAGTCTGCCGAAAACGTCTGCGTCCATTAATGCTACAGGGATTTCAACTATGTCTTTTAGCTTAACTGTATTGTATGTACCTAGTTCTTCTGCTCTCATGCTTGAGTCGTATATTAAGCCTAGTTTCGAGTAGTATTCGAGAAGCTTCTGGCTTGTAATCAAGTAGTGTGCCCTTACTCCCTTAATGTGTAAGCCTAGATAATTTAGGTACTCGAGGCCCATTTTAAGTAAACTAAATGTTTGGTTACTTGAGATCACTGGGTGGTAGCCTATTTCCCAGCCGTCTTTCTGTAGTGTCTTGAGCAAGTCGACAATATCGTCTAGGCTAAATAGCCCTACTGGAATAAAGATTGTGCTCCTATACCCTAGCTTTTCTTCAGCTTCAGCCATTAAAGTGAAGTTGTTGTAGAGATTTGTTACGCCAATAGCATGTTTAACTATGTCTACTAGTCTGAACCGCTTTTTTCTAGCTAGTACATGTGATAGAGGTTTGTGTATGCTGTCTGAGTCATGTGTTAAGACTATGGTAGGCTTCATAGCTGTGGGCAATAGGGTTCAAGCGAATATAATGTTTTGTACAGAAGACTTTAATTCTCGTATTCTCTATGTACCTTGAGCTCTATGAAAGCCATGGTTTTGGAGAAACAGGAGCCTATTGAAAATAAGCCTCTCAAGCTAAAGGATGTCCCTATACCGAGTATTGATGAAGGAAAAGTGCTGGTTAAAATAAAGGCTTGTGGCATATGTAGGACAGATCTACATATAGTTGAAGGAGATCTGCCTCCCGTAAAGCTCCCCTTGATTCCCGGACATCAGGCAGTAGGCGTAGTAGAAGAAGTAGGTGAGAAGGTATCTAGCTTGAAGAAAGGCGATAGAGTCGGTGTTGCTTGGCTCTACTGGACTTGCGGTGAATGTAAGTACTGCAAGAGAGGTCTCGAAAACTTATGTGAAAGAGCTCTGTTCACGGGATATAGTGTTGACGGAGGATACGCCGAATATATTGCTGTGCCTGAAAAATACGCGTTTAAGCTTCCTGGAGAATACTCTGATGTAGAGGTAGCTCCTCTTCTCTGCGGCGGAGTAATAGGCTATAGAGCACTCAAGTTAGCTGAAGTTCCTCCAGGCGGAAAACTCGGGCTTTTCGGCTTCGGGTCTTCAGCACACATAGTGCTTCAAATAGCCAAGTACTTGGGCTATGAAGTATATGTTTTCACGAGAAATCCTGCTAGACAGGAGCTAGCCTGGAAGCTTGGAGCAGTATGGGCTGGGCATCCCAAAGAAAGACCGCCTGTTAAACTTGATTCAGCAATAGTTTTTGCTCCAGCAGGATGGGTTGCTGTAGAAGCGCTGAAGACTTTAGATAAAGGAGGGAGACTTATTTTAGCTGAAATATACATGACTCCTATTGGGAAACTCGACTACAATCTACTTTACTACGAGCGCACAGTAAGAAGTGTAGCGAACTTTACGCGAAAAGATGCTGAAGAGCTATTGGCTATAGCTCCTAGAGCTAAAGTGAAAACATCAGTAGAAGTCTTTGACTTAGAGGAAGCTAATGAGGCTTTACTTAAGCTCAAAACTAAGGGTCTAAAAGCCTCCGGTGTTCTCAAAATACAGTAGCGAACAGTTAGTCTTGCCGGGAATTTATGGAAGATTCAAGTGAAGCAACTACTTTTGAAGCTTTTTCGAGGTCTTTTATCGTGTTTACTGGAATCCAAACATCTTTGGGAATTATTAAAGCATAAAGCTGTTTCTTTTTAGCTAGAATAGGAAGTATAAGATTTTCTAAGTCTACTGCTTTTTCTGCATTCATGTCTACTGTCTCTACGACTAAGTCAAAGACTTCTGGTTCTATTGCATAGAGACCTGTTGACGTTAAGATCTTTATTACAGGCTTTTCTTTAAACGACAGTACTATATTGTTTTCGTCTACTTCGCCTACACCGTAGGGGTAATCTATTGCTGAAGCAAATACCGCTGTCGCCTTTATTCTACGCAACTTTACTCCTTCAAGGTGATGTAAAAGAAGTTTTAGCGGAAGCATTGGATCTAGGAAGATATCGTCCGGATAGGTGACTACCGCTCTCTGTTTTCTATCAACTATGCCTGTTTCGACAGCGTGTTTAAGGGCTTTTCCTCTCCCGACTTTAGGTAAAGGAGGATCTACTGAATACTTTACTTTAATTCCATATTTGCTTCCGTCTCCTACATATTCTTCTATTAGCTCGTGCTTATATCCCACAAGCAAAATAAAGTTCTTAAAGCCGCAGCTCTTAAAGTAGTTTAAACATATATCTATTAGAGGTTTTCCGTTTACTTCAAGAAGAGGTTTCGGTTTATTTATAAGTCCCATTCTCTTGCCGAGGCCTCCCGCAAAAACAAGTACTTGTGTTTCCTCTACTTCCCTGCGCAGCTCATCGAGTCTGTTCACAGGTAAATAGACCTATTTGTATTATTTAATTTTTGTTTATTAACTAGGGATGACGGCTTTTGTTTTCTGAGTTTTTCTAACTACGAGCCACACTACTAGAGTTTCAAAGGCTGCTACAAGAGTATATATCGCCATTAAGGCATACATTAGCTCCATTCTACATTTAATAGAAAAGGCTCTGTATTTAAAAATTACTTTTAACTCTCTGAGTGAAAACACTTGGAAAGCATGTTGCTATACATGTCGAAAAAATTAGCTTAAGCTTAATATAAATTGAGGAAATCTACATTACGTGCAACTTAGGGGAGTCTTTATTGCATTTGAAGGAATAGATGGAGCGGGGCTTACAACGCAGGCTCTTCTACTAGAGAAGTATTTGCGTGAAAAAGGCTACAGAGTAGTGTTGACTAAAGAGCCTACTGACGGACTTTTAGGCGGTATTATTAAGGCGGCTCTTAGAGGTGAGTGGAAAACAGATCCTGCTACACTCCAACTTCTTTTTGCTGCAGATAGATCTCACCATGTTAGGCACTGTATTTTACCAGCGTTGAGTGAAGGAAAAATTGTTGTCTGTGACCGGTATGTGCTGTCTAGTCTCGCTTACGGGTCGGTAGACTTAGACTATGAATGGCTTTTAGAAATAAATAAGGTTTTTCCAGTGCCTGACATTACTTTTATACTGGACTTAGAGCCTAAAATTGCTTTAGAGAGAATAAGAGCGTCTCGTTTTAGCTACGAGTTGTTTGAAAACTCATTTAAGCTCAATGCTGTGCGAGAAAATTATTTGCGTTTAGCGAACAAATATGATAATTCAGTAATAATCGATGCCAGTAAGTCGATTGAAGAAGTCCATAGTACTGTGTGTAGGTATGTTGAGAAAATACTTGCAGAGAAGAAATTGATTCAGAGCTAGAGATTGTAGCTTATTTGTAGTGCTTTCCAGTAGTTCTGCGGAGTTCCTATATCGAGCCATATTTGGTTTTTAGGAGGCTTTATTGCGTAAACTTTGAATTTCCACTCAATTATTTTCTGAATAGCGTCTGTTAGCTCTATTTCTCCTCGCTTACCTGGCTCCGTTTTTTCTAGAGCTTTGAGAATGACAGGGTCAAATGCGTATATTGGGATTACAGCTAAATTCGATGGAGGCGTCTCTGGCTTTTCTACTATTCTTTTCACTTCGACTATGTCTCCTTCTTCTTCACCTGGCTCTATTACTCCATATATTCTCGGGTTTTCTACTTCCTTGAGCAAGAATACTGCCTCAGCTTTCTTTTTCTGGAAAACTTCCATTACTTTCTTTATATGCTGATTATTTTCTGAGAAGATTACTGCATCTCCTGCGTGAACTATGAAGGGCTCGTTTCCTACAAAGGCTTTTGCTTTTAGTACTGCGTCGCCGAAGCCTCTAGGCTGCGGCTGGTTAACGAAAACTATGACAGAGTTCTCTATACGTTCATAGAATTCTTTAAGATCCTTCGCTACGACCTCTTTGCCTTTTTCCCTTAAGTACTCTAGGAAATTGTAGTCTGGAGTGAAGTGGTCTTCTATGGCTCTTTTACCTCTTCCTACAATGAAGCAGAATTCTCTAATACCTGAGTCGTATAGTTCTTCAAAAATTATCTGCAGTGTAGGCTTGAGTATTATTTCGTCGTCTCTCTTAAAGAAGATCGGCATCATTTCTTTAGGTAACTCTTTTGTAGTCGGGAGAAGTCGCGTACCCAGTCCAGCTGCTGGGATAACAGCTTTAGTGATCACATTTGTAACACTTTCGCTGAAGTTATATTTCTTCTGTCTTAGCACCTTCTTTTGAAAGCTTAAAGAAGTAGACTTTGCTGGATGCTAAGCCAAGTGACTTCATGTAGTTTTCTAGTTTTTCTGCAAGAACTTTTTCTTTGTCTGGCTCAGTTAAAATTATCACGCTTCCACCGCCTCCCGCGCCGCTAAGCTTTGCTCCTAGTGCTCCGTTTCTGAGAGCGTAGTTTATTACAGAGTTATTGTAGTACCCTGCTCCGTGCTCAAAGCCGGCAAGCTTCATGGCTATGTTGACCCACTTGTGGTTAATGTTCATGAGTCTGCCGAACTCTTCCCAGTTTTCTTCAAGTAAAGCGTACTTGCCTTTCACTGCGGTTAAGCCGACTATCCTCATTGCCCTAAGTATTTTCGCTTTCTTCGGGTCAAGCTTGCCTTCTTTCACGAGCTTTAGCTCAGCCATGTACGCTGACCTAAATTTTTTGTGAACACTGCCTGAATCTCTTCTTACACCTAGATACGCTATTATTAGTGGAATGTAATCAACGTATTGGTCAAGTCTCTCGTATGTAGCTAAAGGTTCTTTGCGGAGCGGTTTATGGTATAGTTTTCCGCGAAAATCCATGTACGCTAAGCCGCCCATAGTGCATACATAGCGGTCTGCGTAGCCGCAAGTTATGCCAGCTGCTTCTTCTGCTCTCTGGACTAGCTCTGCTAATATATAGTCGTTTAATTTCTTTTTACTTAAATTGAAGTATTCTCTAATTCCATGCAT
>QMRV01000140.1 GCA_003649445.1 Thermoprotei archaeon
ATACCTACTCAAATATGACCACCGAGTAAGTAGTATGATATCAGTAGTTATAAAACCTCTGCTTCTCACCCTATTGTTTCTAGGCGTAATTTTAATAGCTTAGCCACGTATTTTAAGCAGCCAGCAACGTCACCTAGCGCTAATACGTAGTGATTTCCTATAGGTTCCTCAATAAGCTTAAACGGATTACCTTGAGTTCTTACCTGTATTTGGGTTCTACAAACATTCCCGCTTATAGGTGATGAATTAACTATCCTACCAACACCTACTCTTAAAACTCTCTTAACAGGATCTATTCTAGCAAAAGTAACTTCTTCACCAGCTCTAGGGTATCCTTCAACAGCAACACCTAACCCCGATTCGAAATGTGATCTAAGCCTAAACCTGGCCATTATTCTTGTAGGTGTTGTACAGTGAGCAAAGAAGACCTTATCTTCCTCAACCCAAACAACATTGCCCATGAACACGGGTTTACCTGAGACATGGTACATTAAAGCCATAGTTAATGTAGCTGGAACATCACCTTCACACCCAGCAATAACTTCTTCATCGTTAAGAATACTTAGAGGTAAGCATGCTGTAACTTTATGTTCTAAAAGATCAAAACACCTTATGGAAACAAGGTCAGCAGAATGCTTTCTAATGAGGCTTCTAAGAGCAGCATAAAGCTTAACAGAATTCACAACGTCTTCCCTACTAGGCTCAACAATCTCAATATCCTTCAGCTTTAAAAGCTTCTTCTCAACATCACCATCAGTTATCTTATGATACTCTCTAATAAGCTCCTCTACGGGAATAACATCTATGGATAAGCCTAGTATTTTCTTAAACTCCTCAATACCTAAACTACTATAAATAAGCCATGGAGAAGGTTCACCTACAAGTAGAAGCTTAGAACCTCTAACCTTGCAAACAGCTTTAGCAGCGTTAACAAAGTCTTCAAGATATTCTAGATTCTTTTCCGTGTAAAGCTCAGCATATAACCTCTCATGGTCAAGCCTAGCTTTAGCTTCTAAAGCAGCAGCTAAACTATTCTGAGTATTGTGGGCAATGAGAGCTAAAGGAACACCTCTACGAGCAAGTTCCAAAGCCAAATGCTCAGTACCACCAGTCAAAACAACACAAACAAAACAAGCAATATTACCAACATGGAACTTCCTAATATCCTCAGCAAAAGTAACCTTACCCCAAAACTCATCAACAACATCCTTAACTAAACCATAGTATCTCTTCAAAATAACATCAACAACCTCAGGTCTATGCAAAGGAGAAGCTAAACCCAAAAGGACGCATTTTCCCGGCATTTCTCGGTACCTATATAACTCATGCTAAAACTGGAAATAAAGGTAAACGCATGTTAAGCTTGCGAGTTGTTCAATACATAAAAATTTATTGCATCATTTTTAAGGTATTGTTATTCTGTACTAGTACTCTACACCATTCTTAGTTACTACCTTTACCCAGTACCCTCCGGAGGAGATGTTGTCTATAGATACTGTTAAGGCTCTTGGCTCTCTAGGCAAAATCTTCCAGCCACCATATGTATTAAACTCGGTAACGTTGTAGGTATATATTCTAATATGTCCCTCCAATGGCATTCCATTTCTGAGAATATAATTTAAAATGTTAAATGTCACTGAAGAACAAGTAGCGCAAGTGATATACAATGGATTCTATGAAGCATCAGTTATTTCAATAGTCCATTCAGGTTTGACGCCAATAATTGTTACTTTGTAATCCCTATAAATTTGGATATACCTGATGTGAACTTTTCTTGAACTCACTGTTACTCTGTTATCTATTGTTAAGTATATGTATTGTTCGCCGTTTCCAAATACCTGGCTCAGACCTGTTGAAGACCATGATCCGGATCTATAAGGAGTTCCTGTTCTACTTTTGCGCCAGAAATAATAGTGTGCCATATTTGTCTCGTTGAACATAAGTAAAAAGATACCCCTAGGTTAACTATTAGGGCTACTATACCATGTATAAAGCGTTTGTATTTCCACAGTGCCTCCACTATCTCTTACAACTAACTGCGCTTCAGTTCGTGGATTAAGAGCATCTCTTGGATAAAGCTTTGCAGCAAACCATGGAGTCGCATAATAAGGATTAGTATTTCGATTAGTGCTCAAGTACAGACATGCTGCAAATGGAGAAGCAGCTGCATCATCTTCTGGAACGTTATAGTTTGTTTTGGAGATCAACTTCAATAATTACTGGCAAATCTGATAGATCAATTATTTTTCGGCTGTTATTAACCCTCTTACAGCCCATCCATCAGCACTTTCTGACAAAAGTTTTAATCCGTCAGGATCGTAGTATACTCTATCTCGATCATTATTATAGTCAACGTAGCTATCATCCCATACTGAAGGATTAGATGTAGTGAATGTGTCGTGTAGTAATAGTTCTGGAGACGGTTTCGTAACTTGTAGATTTTCGGTATCTACAGTCCATACGTCGCCACCCCAGATTTCGGTACCGCTACTAAGCACGGCAGGGCTTAAGCTGTATGTTATACCTGTAGGAGAGATAGAGTAGACACTATTTACTATGACAGAAGCGTCTCCTATATTTCTCACGTAAATTGTTAATAATTTGCCGTTTACCTTGTAGGCCTCAACTTTTATTTCTTCAAAAACTGTTGGTTGTATTTCATACGATGATACATATCCTGCAACCCATGCGTAAACGATAACACTGACGCCTACTGTAATGAATATGAGCATTAGGAGAGCAGTAACTGGAGAAACTGGTTTAAATAGTTTCCCCATATTCTATCCCTTTCATGTAATAGTTTACATTAGTATGACTACTGCGTTAAATATTAATTAAGCTTTTTAGTTAATAGTTAACTTCGTTTAACTAGAATTGTTCTACTGCACCATAATTGCTAGTTAATGTTCGAGCACAATCTGATAATTTGTATTAGATTATGAATACTGAACTTCTCCTGTATTTTCTGTTATCCCATATCCTGTTATCGATTTCATAGTTTCTCTAAACAGTCGAGATTTCATCATTTTTATAAACTCCTTTACCGGCTCTTTTTCTAGAGATTCTTTGTTTATCAAGAAGTCGTATTCTTCCGTTTTTAATGGTATGAAGTCTAACCCATATTTTTCTGCTACGTACTTGAGCCCTACTCCTACGTCTGCTTTCCCATGTTTTATTGCTGATGCTATTGCTGAATGTGTGTTTGCTTCAACCCAAAATCCTTCAATTCTACTTACGAGCTTTTCTACTGTTGTTTTCCTATTCTTAGCTATTTCTTCGAGTAGTTGGTCTATTAGGAGCCTTGTCCCTGAGCCTTTGTTTCTATTAATGAATCTTACTTTTTTGTCTATTATGTCTTCGAAGCATTTGATGTTGTAGGGGTTTCCTTTAGCAACTATTATTCCTTGTTCTCTAAGATAGCCTTTAACTAGAACGGCGTTTTTGACATTGTATTTTTTAAGGTATGGTGTATTATAGGTTCCTGTTTCGGGATCGTATAGGTGGATTCCAGCTATATCTGCTTCGTTACGTTTAATAGCTAGAAGTCCCCCCATAGATCCCACATTAATTATTTTTACATTGTATTTCTCCATGAGCTTCTCCAAGATCAATTCGGCTATTGGGCAATGACTTCCAATGAAGACTAGGTCTGCTCCTACTTTCTTCTCGGTAAACAAATATACAGTTACTTTCTCTCCTTCATCAATGTACATTGTGTTTTCGGGGATTACAACGTATCCATCACTTCTAGAAAGTCTTACAATACTTCCACTATCTCCTCCAAGAGGATATGCTACCCATTTATCTCTCCTCTTTATCAAAGCTACTGGTACATGGGTCCTTCTCCCCTTAGCCCCGAAAACTCTTAAAGCCATATATGCTTCAATAGTTCTAAGTTTGACCTGTTTTAGCCCCGCAAAAACCCTTATAACAGGTTTAACTATTAGATTGTAGACTATTAGACATGAAACAGGAAATCCTGGTAAGCCGAAAACAGGTTTGCTATTAATGACTGCTATTACCGTGGGTTTACCGGGTTTAATGTTGAGTCCATGGACAATAACTCCCGGTTTTCCTAGCTTATTTAAAACCCTATACACTATGTCCCCTAGACCAGCTGATGTCCCTCCAGAAATCAGTATGATATCGTATTCTTTAATTGCTTTAGAAATTTTATTTTCAATTATTCTTTCATTATCTGGCAATATTCCTAAGGCTTCCGGTTCTCCACCATCTTCAATAACTGATGCATATAGTGAGTAGGTATTTACATCATATATTTTTCCATATTCTAATTTCTCTCCCGGTTCTTTGAGCTCATTACCTGTACTTATAATGGCAACTTTTGGCCTCCTATAAACCTTAACCTTACTTATACCTGCCGCAGCTATTGCTGCTATAGTTTGCGGTGTAAGTATTGTCCCTTTGTAGGCTACTATTTCTCCAAGCATTACATCGGAACCTGTTTGTGCAATATTTTCGCCTGAAGCTAGAGGCCTAAACACTTCAACGTAGTCTCCGATCTTCCTAGTATGTTCAACCATAACAACAGCATCAGCGTTCGGAGGTAGTGGAGCTCCAGTAGATACTTCTACACACTCCTTAGGCCCTAAAGCTATTTTTGCTTCTTCTCCAGCTTCAACTTTGCCTACTAGTTTAAGTTTTACCGGGTTATCGTCTCTTGCCCCAATAACGTCCATGCTTCTAACAGCGTATCCATCAACAGTTGATCTTGTGAATGGAGGAACATCTATTGGCGATTTCACGTTTTCAGCTAAAACTCTACCATAGGCTTCAGTTAAGCTAACCTCTTCTACTCCAATAGGTTCCATTTTAACGTGTTTTCTGAGTTTCTCCAGTGCTTCTTCGGGTGTTACTAGTTTATGGAATATTACTCTTTTCACTTCATAAACACCTTTAAACTATGGAGGAGGTAAGTTCCACTTCAACAACATCTCCTTCATCGAAACCTTCAACATCTTCAGGAACTATAAGTAAGCCATTACCTTTAACCATTGTTGAAAGTATACCAGAACCAGTTATAGCAAGTGGTTCAACATAGAACTCGTTGTTTTTTCTAAATACCCTTACTCTAACATAGCCCCTAATTCCGGGTTCCACATACACTCTTCTAGTAAGTAAGGCTTTAACCTTAGGTTTAGGTGGGGGCTTAGAACCATGCAAAGCATAGTGAAAACACTCATAAACAGCTAGTAGAACTGTAAGA
>QMRV01000141.1 GCA_003649445.1 Thermoprotei archaeon
GTCTCTAGATACTCGTAGACTTCGTTGAGGTGCTCAACTATTTCACTGACTTTGCGCAGCTCTTCCTTCCTTTGAGGTAAAATGGCCTCTATCTTCCTTTTTTCGTCTAAGTACTCATCGTATTGCCTCTTAATGTCTTCAAGATCTTTAAGGCGGTTCTGCAGTTCCCTTAGCTCTCCCTTCACATTCTCTAGCTGGTGTCTGAGTTCCCTCCTCTCCTCAGCTGCTCTATCTCTAGCCTTGTTAAAGCTCTCAAGTCCCATCATCATGTTAATTATCGCCTCTCTGTCGCGGGAGCCCAGCTCTATCAAGCGCTCAAGATCTTTCTGAGCCACTACGTTCGTCGCAAGCATTTCTTTCCAAGAGACGCCGATTATCTTTTCCACCTCGCGCTCAACCGGCTTGACGCCGATCGCTATAAGCCTGTTATTAGCGGCGTCTATCAGCCGCGCCTCCACCTGGCTGACTATATCCCTCCGCCTCTCAATAACTCTGTAAACTCTATACCTTTTGTCTCCAACTCTGAAAGTGACTTCTATCATAGCCCTCCTAGCCCCGTGAGCAATAATATCACCGAGGGTTACTCGGCCCGCCCCAGCTATCGGCTTCCTGAAGCTAGTTAGCAGGTTAACGTCACCATAGAGCCCAAATAGTATGGCTTCTATCAGCGTTGACTTCCCGGCCTCATTAGGGCCACGGACTATGGTTAGCCCCCTCCCGAGCCTAAGCGACTCGGTCAGTTTCAGCCGCCTAAAGCCTACAGCCCTAAGGCTCTCTATGACTACCACGCTCCCACCTCCCTGAGAAGTTCCTTGCCTATCTGCAGGGCCTCCTGTAGCACCCTCCTCCTCTTCTCGTCGCCTACTCCGCTGACTTCGCGTATGAGGCTAGCGAGATACTCCTCGTAGAGCTTCAGGGGGCTTAGCTCCTCTAGATCAGCTAGCTCTGGTTGCTCTAGCACGTACTCAAGTTCCTTGTCATCGATTATCGTGTGAAAGAAGAGACCCTCCAGTCTCCTCAAGATCATATCTCTACTGTACCTCACAAGCTTATCTAGAGGAAGCCTACCCCTGATCCTCAGCCTCAATATCGCCTTAGGGTCAGAGTCTCCTGCGACAGCTGCTATCACACTGCTCACGGGATCGTCATCCTCCTTCAACGTGACCTCCACCGTCCTCAGGGGGCGAGGCTTCGTTTCTATGAAGTCTAGCTTTTGGACACCCTCCTCACTCACCTCCACATATACGAACCCCTTCCGCTCATCTTCCTCCGCGAAGCTGCGCCTCTCGGTACCACCTGGGTAGACTATGTAGGTCATTCCAACTTGAGTTTTGTAATAACGATGGAAGTGGCCCAATGCTAGGTAATGTAGTTCTCTTGGCACGCTAGTCTCCTTTATGGTTGGCGCTATCCAGATAGGGGGTGCTCGAGCTGGGCTGTAGTTGTAGTGGAGCATTGACACATTAATGTCGCCTTCACAGGGCACCTTCATAGACTCAAGGGGATCCTCTTCATAGGGCCTTGTATGGTTAAAAGATGCGCCCGAGACACACACCCTGTACCCATGGATCTCGATCGTATCCGCGTCCATGCTACTTACATTTGAGAAAAACCTCATATAGCCTGCGGCCTCCAGCTCGTGGAGGGGCGACGCCCCTTCCTCCACAGATCTAGGCGTGTCGTGGTTTCCCCCTATAGCGTAAACCTTTATGCCCTCACTGCGGATCCTGCGAAAGGCCCTCATAACCCAAGTACGGGCCGGGTTCCTAGGGTTGACCTTATCGTACAGGTCTCCTGCTACAAGCATTATGTCGGGCTTCAACTCAATAGTCTTCTCTACCACATAGTTAAATGCCTCGAGAAAGTCTCTCCTGCGGTCTTGCTCCTTAGGTCCGAGGTACCTCACCGTAGGGTCTAAGTGAGTATCTGCAAGATGTATGATCCTCACCAGTCTCCTATCCATGCTCTCTACACCTCCGAGATCATCGAGTCCTCAATCCGTGACGAAGCCCGCAGCTCCATGATACGCCAAGTCTCCTCCAACTCCTCCCTAGCCCTCTTGAGAGCTCCAACGACGTCTATATCGGCGCCTCCCTCCATAGTCTTCCTCTCTCTAATCTTCACCAAGACCGGAACCTTAGTTAGCTGACCGACAATAACTGCCTCCCCCACATTTAATCCTGGTAAATCCGATAATAAAGATTCACTTATTCTTTCACTAGAATTCAATATAGCCCTCTGATCTACGGGATTAGTAACTCTCAAAATTATCTGACTATTACACTGACTCAAAGTATCTTGATCTATCTTAGACGGACGCTGAGAAACAACTATCAAGAATATTCCAAACTTCCTACCCTCAGCAGCAATAGTATTTATTATAGACCGAGACCTAGTACGCCTCTCACTCTTAGGAGGAACAAACTTATGCGCCTCTTCTATTACCACAAATACAGGATATCGATACTCTCCTGTAGAAACCTTCAAATATACTTCACTAAGCACTCTATAGACAATATAATCCATGCTTGCATCATTAAGCCCAGACAAATCCAATACAGATACTTGCATAGGCTGAAGCATATCCTCGATACTAGTCGTAACATCGCCGAATACTCTGATTTTCCTAAGCTTATACACATACTTCAGTGCTCGTTTAGCATGCTGGGCATCACTACTACTGCCTCTAGCCATTTCCTCCACTTTGCCTATAAAATCCTCTACAGAATAATCGCTAGACTTTTTCCGCAGCTCAGAAACAACCTTAGAAATTACATCTCTTATATTTGTCCATCTCTCAGGTATTTCTAAAATATCTGCGATTTCGTCGCTAGATAAATCAGAGAAACTTACAGTATATGGCTTAACATTATCAAGACTATCTTCAGAATATCTGCCAGTACTATTCGGATTTCTGAAAACAAATATTCTCTCTTTCAGAGGATGAGGAGTCCCATCCTTCAGCCGTCCTAAGAAAACATAGTCTGCGTGAGGATCAACTATTATTACAGTACCTCCCTTCCTCAGTATTTCTTCCACTAAAACGCCTACAGTATAGGATTTTCCAGCACCAGTCTGAGCCAAAATAGCAACATGACGGCGAAAACCATTAAGTGACACATAAACAGGTATGTGCGGCCTAGACAAAAGGTACCCTATGTGAATTCCCTCTTCTTCAGGATACGAGAAAAACTCTTGAACAAGCTCGTCCGAAGCTAAGTAAACTTCATTACCCGGATAAATAGCCCTCCTAGGCATTCTAATTTCACTAGAACCACCACTCCTATACAGAAAACCTAAAGTGCGAGCAACACATATTACATTAACATCGTCAATCCCAGCACTATATATTCTCTCCAATGTCGTAAAGTCAACGTTCTCGCTATAAGCAGAACTCCGCGAAACAATATGCGTAACCTGAGCAAGAACCTCTACACGCTTCACTTGGCCATCTATGAGTTCATCGGAGTAAACCATAACATACTCGTATCGAGGCGGATGATCATTCTTACTTGATACAAATAAGAACTCAGTGGGAGTAGCCTCCCCTACTATCCTACCAACAAGCCTAGGGGAAACGCACACGACTCACATCCCTCGTATGCCTAACTAGTATCCCTAATTCTTTCTCTATCGTTCTTTCATAAATAACTAATGTCTCTGAAGTAATCTTCACCTTAGAATCAACTTCCTCCATAAGCACATTATAGTGCTTAGGTCCCCCGTAAAGCGAATAAAATAAACTCAAAATCTCCCTTAAAGCATTCCAGTCCAACTCTATTACAGGATCAAATGTATCACCCATATTCAACTTCACACCTAAAACCCACGAAGGCACATCAACTCTAAGAGGCAAATCCCCTTTCTCAAAAATCACATAAAAACTAAAAATAGCAGGATACTCAAGAACCTTAGGTAAAACCCTTAAAGCCTTAGAAAGAAAATCAGGGTTCTCAGCAAGAGCTTGACTAAAATTCTTTCTAACATAATCCTCTAAAGCATTACTTAAAAGAGCATCAACAAGAGAATTAAGAAGAGGCTTCGCAATACCGAGAAGCAAAGGCCGCGTAAAACCAGCACCCTGCGCCATCTCCATAACTATCTTCACATCAGGTCTCTTCACGGCAGCCTCCCTAAATATCTCTAAAACAGGCTCTAGAGCTCTCTCTTCATCTGCTATCTTCTGAAGCCTCTGAAAAACTGCCCGAGGATTCTTACGAACATCAAACCAAAGCTCAATTATCATATTACGCAACGAAGACTCAGCATCAATTCCCGAAAGCCTGCGTTTAAGCTCCTCAAACAACAGAAAATTCCCAAAGATACGTGACCTAGAATCCTTCGCCAACCCTAATATCGGAACACCACGCTTAAACGATTCACTAAATAGCCTACTTAAAACATCAATATAGTCCACAATAAACCCCTGATAACCCGGAACACCAGTATCCTTAGGAAGATGAATAGTCCTACCATAAAGCGAACCATCAAGTACAACGACACCAGAGTAACCCTTCTCGAGATACTCTAATGCCACTAAATGCTCTAAATGCTCCCTAAACCTGCCCCTAAATAAAACCAAGTCAACACGCCTAGCAGGCGCATAAAAATAATTCACAGCCAACCTCCTAACCTCAACCCCTTTACGAGACAAACCTAAACCACGGCAAACATGAACAGCAATACCAGAACCCAGCTCAATCACACCATCACTACTATCAACGCAGAAAACATCACCATCAAACCTCGATAAATTCGGCAAACCAAGCCAATAATCACAAAAACACCCATAAAGCCCTCGACACTCTTTCCGAAACCCAGCCAACTCCCTAAACCTACCACTACTCCTCCTCAACTCACTAACAAACAAGTCAATAAACCTAGGCATATACAGTAAAAATACAATACATATGAATAAATACTTAATATCAACAGAAGACCCAAAACAACATTTTTACACAATTCATCTAAAAGAAAACACAAAATTAGCTGAGTAAAGCAACAATTTATCCGGCGACTTCTACAGATAAAAGTCGTTTAACAAATATTAAGAATAACTAGTCTACCAAAACACATTAAATTCCAAAGATCAACCACTCCAGCCAAAACCACTAAGAAACATAAACCCACCAATCAGACCTCACACTCCTTAAACCAATTTCACACAACCTAAAACTTGAAACAAGTAAACCGTCTGAAGGATCCACAATAAAACAA
>QMRV01000142.1 GCA_003649445.1 Thermoprotei archaeon
ATATTATAACTTTGCAGTTAACTGTGTAATAATTACAGATGCAACATTACTGAAGACCCAATATTTCAGGCCATAGTGCTTCTCACTAACTTTTTTGAATGCAGAATAAAGCTAAAATTTTAGAAGAGAGTATAAATTTCACGTCTTCTCGCTACAAGTGTTAATACCGTACTTATTATTATGAGACAAGCGATGACTTCGTAATTAAATATGATTCTCCAGGTCTCGTTTGATACGGAATAAACTTTTATCTGTAGGTATTTAATCCCTGCATTATGCTTCTCAGGGCTTATTTCAAAAGCTGTAATAAAGATCGATGGAAAACTCAAGCTATCCTTGAACATTGTATTATTGAAGGATGCCGACCAATCAGGATACCATTGCTCTGGGATTACTAAATATGCCGGGAAATTAATTCCGCTAGCGTTGACATGGATAATGTAACTGCCGCCGTCAACACGATATCTAATAATATGTTCGTCTAGAGATCCTATATGGGGCCATTTTTGACCACTCTTATTATTATTGGTGAGAACTACGGTTTTATCATGGAGAAGAGCCCTAACTAACTCCATTCTTTGCTCGTATTCATTCTCTGGTATTAGCAAGACAATGTTTACAGCATTCCTACCCCTCTTATTTTCCAATGTCAGTATATGGTCACCTTTACTCATGTAGACCTTCGTTAAAAACCATTGTAAACTATTACTTGAATTAAGTGTTTTCACTCTAGCAATGGGAAATCCATTTGATCTAACTATGAATTCTCCTCCCTGCACGCTTTCAAGATAACGTATTGCAACTATATAATTACCAGTTTCAGTTATTTTAATAGGGATGTCTAGCTTTTGACCTTCCTTAGTAGCACCTACAAATCCCCAATCATGCCTAAAATCAAGATCGTACCTACCTTTACGCTCTAAAGACCATGTGTAGAAGATTTCCCATTCAGCATGATGAGGATTCGCTAAATAATAAGGATGCCATTTATCTGGTTCTATGCCTAAGGCGTACTTTGACGGGATAACTATCAGGGCGTTTGTTGCGTTATTGATTTTCTTCCAGTACAACAGTTGTACCAAGAAATCTATCTCTAAATTCGACATCGAGTGAGCTATTATGATTTTCGAGTTTTCAACGATATCTGGAGGTAGGATTTGATCAGCAAATACTGTTAGTACGTTGGATATGTTTAGTCCTTCCTCTATGGCGTCAGCAAGCGTTTGTAACCCTCCTTCAACTATTATAGGTGTAGACACAAGCCTAAGAGCTTTCTTTGCCTGAAGATTCTCAAACACAAAGAGTTTTCCATTGTTATGAACCTCTTTGAAGTATTGAGACTGGTTTAGATTACTAATAATGCTGAAAGCTAGCTCCCTTTGTTCTACGTTCCAATAATCGGTAACTACCACGATGTACTTAACGCCTAGGTATGTAAGTATTCCACTAAGCGCTTTTGTTTTGCCTTCAACCCCCAATCTAAGGATAAACGGGTAAATGTACTCCATAGGCGTGTCATAGTAGAAATATGTTCTTAAGGGGAAGGCCTTTTCACCAACACCCCAATTAATGCCCTCCAACCATACAGGCTTCTCAGCACTATACTTACCTGTTCTAGGTAGCCACAAAATCCTGAACAAAGTGTCATCAATCTTGTCGTTGAGCACAGTATATACGTCATAGTAATATCTTGGCAAAGGACTGGCTTTCTGCCAACGTGGGCTTATATCACTATTATTAGCATATACATTAATGAATGCTAAGCTTACAATAGAAGATAGCAATAAAGCCATGAATATTATCCCTTTTAACCTTCTTCTTTGTTTTAAATCACTTGCAATTATGTAGGTAGACAACCCAACGAGCATAGATAAGAGCACATAGCTTATTGTTACGAAAAATTTTGGAGTCCGAAACAGAACACCAACATTAATATCTAGAATGGTTACTTTCACCAAGCTTTGCTGGATAACTTTAAGCGGCGAAGAATTATAAATGATGGATGCATTAACGAGGAGAACAAGAATGAGAATCAATGTGACCTGACGTAGCTCCCTCGACTGTTTTGCGAACAAAACATATCCTAACACAAAAGCTATGAGTAACATTGAAATAGCATGCGCAATTTTCATGTTTTCCAAGAGTGGGAATGGGAGTCCAAGTACCGAAACAAAATCATAGTCACCAACAATAACGGATAAGGTTAATGTTCTGATACCTCCAAACGGATTTGACGCCTTAAGACTTATAAGCATCATAGTCGGCACTACGCTTAAAATAAGCACTACAATTGCTATTATCATCAAAGCAAAGACTAGTCTCTTATTAAAAGAATATATTTCACTTATTTTCATACTATTGCTGAGCACGTAATAAATTACGGTAAATACAAATATCAATACTATCGAGGCTAGAATCATCCTAATATCATACAAGGAGGTCAGTAGCAACCCCGTAAGCATTGAGAAGGCAATTAAGGAGCGAACATCGTTAAGCTTACTAAATGTCAGCATTAAGAATATTAGAGTTAATGGAAGCAATGCTCTAAATCCTTTAAAGTATATACCAACCCAGGGAGATAAAAGTATTGTTTCATATGTAAAACCGCTAGTAAAAGCTGCAAGCAGGAATAGATTCTCATTACGGGGCTTGTCATGAAGTACTTTCTTCATAAATAACAGCATGAAAACGCTGAACAATACGCCACCAATAAATGGTAGGAAAGCTTCGTAGATTACCCAAGATACATTAGAGGGAAAAGCGTACATCCATGTCACGACAATTGTGAGAGGTGGACTAACTGGTTGTGGTCTGCTTAAAAATGAAGACCATGTAGAAAGTAGATCCTTTATGGAATAACTACTAGGCTTTGCTACAGGTTTAAACCCTTTTACACACACTAGCGGATTACTAATAGCTTCAGAAATAAGCCAGAGCTTACACATTATAGCGTACAACAACATTAACGTAACGTATACAAACCATACCACGTACTCGCGTTTTAACACATGCATACGCCATCATCAGCTTCTCAGCTATAACGAATACTGACCTTTAAGAGTGAACTTATTAACATGTATATATGTGTTTTGTCTGGAAATTCGTACCATTCATTCTCCAGCGTAGACACATGTCTACTAGCTTCAAGCTTGAATGCGCCTAAATCTTTCCATACAAACTATTCAGCTGGCTAACAGTTTTCACCTCGGCGATAGGCTTTCCATCGAGGTAGATCCTTATAGCACACTCTTCTGTTTCTTAAAGTAATGCACAAACAAATTACGCTAAGAAGTAGTGCTTACATTACAAATACTAAATCGTGCATTAGAGATTTTTGCTGTTCATCATCATATTACCTCGATTTTACTGCAAGAATGTAAAGCCTACTTTTTCTGTTGAAGAAATAACCTAGTACATGTCTTAATGGCTCTTCAAATTTAAATGCTAGCCTGTCAGGGATAAGTTCTACAAGTTGACGTATTGACGGATACTTGTAGCTTACATAATACTTTAAAAAAGAAGGAACGTATCTAATTTTTACTTTAAACCCTTGACTCTCCAATACTTTTTTCCAATACTTCGGAGGACGGACATTAATATGGGTAAGGTCGTAAACCCAATTCCAATTACCAAGATGGCAAGGGTTTGGTGTAGTCATTATAAACACGCCACCTAGCTTCAATACTCTATGTATCTCATGAACTGCTTTGGGAGTATCCTTAGGATGTATGTGCTCAAGCACATCGAAAGCTGATACAACATCAAAATTCTCATTATTAAACGGTATATCAGTAATCGAACCGTATCTTACCCTTCCCTTGACTACTGCGTTCTTTAAAGCGAATTCAGAGATTTCAATACCATAGCCGTCAACGCCTTCTTCAAGGAGCTCCTTTACTAGGTATCCTAAACCACAGCCTACGTCAAGCCATCTCAACTTCTCTGAATTCTTTAGCATAAACCACACGTATTTTATAATATGACGTTTACTGAAATATTTCACCCTTTCCTTGTAATATGATTCATCATAATCTGCGTAGAACTTCATTGTAATAAGTCCCTTAGAATTTTAATCAACTTGCTCATGTGAGTATAAATATTGTGCTTTAACGTTATTCTCCAGCAGTCTTTTCCTAAATGATATGATTCATCGTTTTTAACTATTTCTAATATTCTATTAACCCATAAATCTATAGCATTTTTGGGTATACATAAGTATTCCCTCAATCCCTTTGGCATTATTTCGCAAACACCAGACGTATCAGCAACTAAGACAGGACATCCAGCCGACATGGCTTCAATGGCACTCATATTAAAGTTCTCATGACCAGGGTACACGAATATTAGAGCATTTCTGTATAAAGTAAGGAGCTCCTTATCTGAAGGATAAAGAATTATTTTTATTCTTTTTCCTCTGCCTCTTAACGCGTAGAAAAGACCGATTATCTTTCGCGCTTTTACATTATATGGGTGATATGAGCCAGCGATAACAAGAGGTATATCAATATGTCTTATTATTTTGTATAGGTTAAGGAAGGCCTCATGGTCTATTCTTCCAACTATAAGTAGATAATGTTTCTTCTCTCTCTTAATTTCATGCTCTGGTAATGGAGTGTTAACTGTAGGGTAAAGTATTGCAGCTTTATCTCTTATATCGATCTTTTTCCCATGAATCTTATTTATCTTAGTTAAAGTTCTCTTACTGTTAGCTAGTACAAAATCAACATTTTGTATAATCTTCTCTTCGATCTTCAGCAGTACAGATGGAAAGTATTTTGTGTAAATGTAATAAAGCGAACCAGCAATAGTATAAGCTAATGGGTCGTGAAGATATAAAATTGTTGTTTTCTTAAATCTATTTCCTTTCAAATAGCTCTTTAACTTTAGCGCGACTTGACCACTAGGTATATTATGTGCTATTACGAAATCCAGGTTAAGATACTTAAGTTTTGATGATAATTTATCAATCACTAAGGTACCAAAAAATCTTTCCAGAAGTTCATTACCTTTAAACAAGTACAAAATCTTTGTATTTGTTCTACTTATTAAATCCCATTCTTTTGACTTTATAATAGATATAAGTATGGTCTTACAACCTGCTTTGTTTAACCACGCGGCTTCCGAGATTCCTAACCTCTGTACACCTCCCGGTAAAGTATTATGA
>QMRV01000143.1 GCA_003649445.1 Thermoprotei archaeon
GACAAGAAAAGCCAGGAGATGAGAAAAAGGGATAGCTGAAGTGTCGAATTCTCGTTTCGACACCTTTAGGAACTATAGATTAAAACCTAACATATAGTTAAACTATGCTTCCAGAAAGGAGAAGGCTTTAGCAGCTAAACATAATGGAAGAACCGTAGGAAGTGTTCAGCACATATTCAGGAAACTAAAGACAGGTAAAAAGACACCCATAATAAATGGAGAAGCCGCTAACGTACCCACCCATCCCAAGTATAAAGGCAAAGCTAACAGCTCAATGAGAAAGACCTTAAACAAGTGTAAAAACCTCAAAACACCTCCCTCATCATTACCTACTAGCTATGTGGTTTAGAGAATTGAAAAGCGCTTTACATCATTATTCTCTCTAGGCTCTATAACGTCAAAGGAGTATGCTATACTGCTATCGAATATTGATTTCTCAATTCTAACTAAAGCGGCAGTAAGGATAATAGCTGTTAACCTTATTTTCCAATTTAGAAATGCCATCGACCACGGTAGACCATATATAGTTAACATGGAGCAATGTAGTATTATAGCTCCATTAACTAAAAGCAAGTCGCAAACCACCATAAGTGAATTCAAGGATTACTTTAGAAAATGCGAAGATTACTTTAAGGAACCAAGGCAATTATTGGGAAAAAAGCCAGCAAGTAACTCAACTTCAACTTACAAGGAAATCGATAATCAGGTATTACGCATGTATACGTTTTAAATAGGCTAGAAATATATAGGAACATTCCTTTGAAATATACTAGCACTAGGTGAATAGTGTTCATGCTCCCTAATGCTTTTATGCCATCATCCTTGATTATGACAAACGAAGTACCTTCCAGTATTTCTGTGAACTTATCTCTAGGCAGATTCACACTAAGTAAAGATAGACTTACGAATAGAATACATTCCAATATAAATTCAGTACTAGGTTTACTTGGTAATTTATTTGAACAATACAATATTAAAACGAATATTTCACTTAGTGAATTCAGAAATTACTTACTTAGCGAAATAGAGCCAGAATTAAATGAGCTACACAGTAAAATCGATGATATTTTCAAAGTTAAAAACATAAATAAGCGCATAAAGAAAGCCATTTCACTTGTTGAAGAGATTAAGGAAAGAGATCTAGAGGCAGTAAATTCTGGAGTAAAATTTGTAGAGTTTTTACTTACTGAAACCCATATTAAACCATCTCTAATAGGTAACATGAGCTTATTCTTAGATATAGAACTACATTTAACAGAAAAACTTTGGGACCTAGAAACAAAAGAACTTGAAAGTATCTTAAGAACGCCTCCATCAAAGTATCCTGGAAGAGTAAAACTTGTAATTGATAAAAAGAAAAGACTATTAGATGAGCTTTTAGGTCTAAACAGTGTTAAAGAAGAAGTCTTACCTTTCGAAAGAGAAGCACGTATATTGTTTACAGCAATAATATGCTACATCATGCTCAACTACGCGGAAACACTAAAAGACCTTGATAAAATAAACGTTAAGAAACTTATACGCTCAACAGAAACCCTTAACAGCGAAGCACTGTTAGAGCTGGATAGAAGTTTTCTAGAAAAACTCAACATATTCATGTTCAAAGCATTAGCAATAAAGGAACCAAAAATAGTAAGTATAAAGCCTTTGCCTAAAGAGACAGCAAACTTCTGGATACTAATGGCTGAAACGTATTAGAATTACCTCTCAAATAGGGTGTGGTATTGAATTCGAGAAAGACAGAAGTAGCTTTCGTGATTGACACGAACGTGATAATCCATAGTACCCTACAATACTCTTCCCCCTTTGCTAAAGAACTAGCATTCTTTAATGAGTACAGTAGGAAACTAAATTTAGAAAAAATAATCATAGCCCCTGTATATGAGGAATTAAACGCGGTACTCGATGACATATTTAACTACGTAGTGGAAATTTATAGAGGAATTAAGACTAAATTGGAAGAAGTTAGAAAAGGCCCTTCCCTACCAGTAATAAACAGTTTTTTCAAGAATGAACACAGAAAACTAAGTGCGCAAGCAGAAAAAATAGCAAAAACAGTACTCGAAAGAAAAAGAACTCAACTTAGAATAATAGAGAGTGAGCTTGTCATAAACATTTACAGAGCTAATGCTTTCCAAGTCAAAGACGCTATATCATATATAAGCGATCTCATGATTCAAAAAATGAATGATCTAAAACAAATAAAACTAAGAATAGTCAGCACATTACATAGCGAATACAAAGTTCTAAGCGAAACAATAGAAGAAAAGAAAACATTCAACAATATTTTAAACAGTATGGAACAAGAACAAACCCTAAAAAACATACATAGAAGCGACAAAACAATACTCTCAAGAGTCTATGGGTACCAAATGCTAAACAACAAGTACTACATATTCGTCACACTAGACTACACCCTAATAAACATGTTCGAAGACATACTCTCAAACAACTACATGATATTCATCTCAACACCCCTATACGCAATATACAAAGCACTAGAACTCGAAAAAGAACTTCCTCCCCAAAACACATACACAAACTACAGATCAAGCATATGGTGGAAACGAGTACAACAAGAAAAAGCACAAAGAGAGAAATACATAATTTAAACACATAAACCATAAAAACAGTAAAATCAAAGAACCACATGAAGACCTTTTCACGGGTGTTTTAGTTACCTAGGGAAAAACTGAAATCTATGGTGTTCTCGGGGAGTTCAAGAGAAAGTCTAAGACATGAATAATGATAACTGGAAAATCACTACTACCAAAGACCTTGTTAAAGAACTTAAAAGAAAAGGTATTGCATCGATAATTTTAAGGAAACCAGGAACTTAATAGGAAACTAAATATAGAACCCGAGAAAACCCTTAGAACACTTATGAGGGAACCCATTATTTTCGAAATTGGAGAATTTAAGGTTAGGGGTTCGGGTCTTATGGTAAGTGTCATTCCTTCATTTTTGTTCTCCTTCATCCCTTCTTGGGTTTGCATCTGGTCGGGAGCGTTTAGGGCGACCCCCAAGCACCCCACATCTCGGGATTAAATTGTTAGGAAAAGCCTATAAACATTACCCTACAGCACCCCCAAATAAAAACACAACAAACAATATAAAAAATCATAAATACCAAAACAGTTTAAAGAGGCGTTTAAGAGCAGGAAGCTATAGGCTATTTTACATAATTGATCATAAGAGAAAATACATCATATTTTTCGACATTAAACCCCTATAGAAAAGCTTACAGGAAAAGTAACTAAGGAACCTACTCATTTCAGCTGGCGTTTTTCACCTAGCTCCTCCACTTCAACAAGCTTCTCTTTACCCTCAATAACTTTCAACGCCTTCTTTAACATCTTCTCATCAAATTCTTCAAGATCATGAACTCTAATAGTAAGAGGTTTCCCGCTCAAACTTCAACCTTGTAAAACTAAGCAACACTAACCTTAATTAACGCTTCGCACATGTAGACGCTAAAAGACCTCCAGTCAACCTACACTTCTATTGGAGTTTCTGCCTCTTAAACTGTAAGATACACTACACCAGCCTTAACACTCCCCTCCCTCATACCCATAGAAACCTTAACATCAACAATCCCAGCACCTCTCCTCCGCGAATATGCAAGAATTCTATTAAGAGACCTAGTATCCTCCCTATAATCAACAATCCCGGGGTAAAAACAAGCCTAAAAAGAAACTACGAAATAGGAATATACTACACAAAAACACCAAAACAAATAACAACAGCAACAGAAGAAATCATAAACACATCAAACAAGTTAGTAATAAGACATTATAAACCTAGAGTAATTTAACACCCGCCTTTGGATAGTATGAATAGTGTGATTTAGATATTAACATTAATATATTTTTATAAGGAAACTATAATTAGTGGAGGTAGTGTTTATGGTAGTGCCGCGTTTAAAAGAAATGCTTAAGGAGAAAATTCCTTTACCAGCGTTTTATGAGGAGGACATGGAAGCTATTGCCAAGAAACTTAAATTATATGATGATATAAGGCTAGGCAAAGTAAAATGCTTCATTTGCGGGGAAAAAGTAACATTTACAAACCTAGGAGCATTTTTGAAAACAGGAGACGGAATAAAAATAGTTTGTGGAAAACCTGAGTGTTTATTTAAAGCTATAAGAATAGCTGAAGAACTTAAAGCCAAGTAGCCAGGTTAAGTCATGATAGTTTATGAAAACCTTTCAAACATATTCTCTTACATAGGTTATGGAGCAACATTTCTAATTATTTGGTGGCTTTTCCACCCAGACTCCTTTGATAAGTTTGTAGTATATGTTCGTAAAATATTAGCATATATAAGTAAGCGGCACCGTAAGGGGTATATTGCTAAGTACATTGAGCACGATGTAGCTAAGGCTTTAAGAAAACTTGAAAAATATTTCAAAATAGATTTACGTAGAATAAAAATAGAATGGGCTGATGTAGAAACCGCAGAGGCAATTCTTGAAAAAGAACACATACTTATTCGCCTAAGGCATCATAGAAACATGAAGAAGAACATAGCTGAAACCCTACTAGCATACACTTCTTACATTTTACCTCCAACAGTAAAAGCTGTTTTAACTGATGAAACGGTATTAGATACTATATCTTTCATGATATCTCATAGTGTAGCTAAGGACGATCCTTACTTAGTTCACGAGTTAAGAACAGCTTTAGAAGCAAAATATAGCAAATACGATAGGGATAAGTTAAGAGATTTCTACAGCTTACTAAGTAAAATATATGAGATATATGAGCAAAACCTACTAATTCGCTTAGTAATACCGGAAATAATACAAGTATGTACAAAGGTTTACCCCAAAATACCAGCAGACTTCTCTGAAGAATTAAGGAAGTTCATAGACTACGTACATGAACTAGTAAAAGGCACCCTCACCGAGCCAGTATTCAGGGGAAAATACTTCAGAACAGTAATCGTACGTGTAGCAAAACCAGAAAAAGTACTTATGCTTGAACTAGAACCACACCTAAACCTCATAAGAAACGCCATCAGAAGAAACCTAGTAAACACAGTTTGCATAGTAGCCGCAGGACCCTACAAACCATATTGGGCAAGAAAACTAACAAAGAAAACCATAGAAACATTAAATCTAAAAGTAGACGTAGACGAAACATACGAAGCCAAATACAAA
>QMRV01000144.1 GCA_003649445.1 Thermoprotei archaeon
AGTACTTTTTGACTGGCCCGAAGCCATGATCACTTACAATGAATAAAACATATTTATTGCAGTCATTTTCATTAAATTTTTGTATTAATTCCGTTAAAAATTCGTCAAATATTCTGTAAAATTTTAATATAATGTCTTTATCGTTCCAAAAGAAATGTTGAATTACATCAAGCGCTCTAAAAATTGAAAACATAAAACTCCATTTTTCATTTTCGAAGAAATATTTTGTTAATCTTATTTGTTCAAGAGTGATTTCTTCAACTCTTCTAATAGTTTCCTTAACATTATTAGAATTTATCAGAAGGTCTTCGTTGAAGTCCACATCATATTTAGGAAAATTACTCAGAATAAACTCTTTATAAGAAGGGGGATACACAAAATTGCTATATTTTGAGGGCGTTCCTAAACCAGTAATGAGAACCCCGTTGATTTTTTTGGGTGGATATGCAAACAAAGCGTTAATGACAATCGACCGTATATTACATTTGGATAGTATCTCCCACACAGTCGGTTTTTTAATGTCCATTGATGATATTGGACGATAAAAATAAGAATTCTCTTTACGTTTAACAAATCCAAATATTCCATGCTTTACAGGTTTGCAACCAGTATATATAGATACCCAAGCCGATGGTGAAAGTGGCGGAATAGTACTCTCCAAAACCCCCCAACATCCTTCATTCATCATTTGTTTAAATGTTGGTAGTTTGCCATTTTCAGCCCACGGTTTTATCAGATCCCAAGTTGCTCCATCCAAACCTATTAGAACAACTCGTGGTTTATCTTCACTTATTGTTTTTCGTCCTATTTTTCCTCACCATATTTAATATAGCAAACTAATTGAAGAACAACACCTATAACCAGGCTATAATACGCACACTCAGCTAGTAATTCAGCGGTATTTTTAGCCCCCATAATTAGGTATCCCGCGGCTACAGCAAGTAAAGCTATGAATATCATTATAAATGGACTTCCCCAGTTTTTCTTTAAATAGTCTCTGAATAAACATCTTAATTTAAGGAACATTGATTGTTACTACGTCTCTTCTAATAATTCTCATTTAGAGAATTACCTGTTACCTGTAACATAAACTCCAAAAATCTATCAGCACTATGATCCCAACTAAAGCTCAAGGCTCGTTGTATAGCATTTCTTGACATCTCTAATCTAAGCTCGTCATTTAAGAGGAGACGAATTATAGCTTTAGCTAAGGCTTTGTAATCTCCATCAGAGACTATTAGTCCTGTTACACCATTCTCTACACAATCAACGAGACCAGCTACTTTATATCCCACGACAGGTATGCCAAGTGCCTGTGCTTCAAGTGCACTAATGCTAAATCCCTCCTTCATTGAAGGAATCACATAGACCCATGCCTTCTTAAGAATCTTGAATTTCCTTTCCTCGCTAACCTCCCCCTCAAATCTAATAATCGCTTCAAGTCCGAGTCTTTCAGAAAGATTCCTCAGCTCTCTGTAGACTTTCTCATCACCCTTACCAGCTATTATGCACTCTATATCAGGTACCCTTTGCTTCACCATTTTTATGGACTTAATAAGGTGGTCAAGTCTCTTGTACCTCTTAACCCTACCAACATATACCACAAGGGGTTTCTTAGACTTAGCAACACTACACAAGTTCCTCAATTTTAGATTAAGTCCGCAACTCACAACCAAGATTCGATCCTCGGAGAATCCAAGCCTTAAGAGCTCTCTTTTTGTAGACACAGAAATAGTTATCACAAAAGCTCTAAGGGCACTATAGAGCTTTAAGGAAAGTAACTCATAAATATAGAGCATTAGTGCTATGGGATAGGGAAGCTCCTTAAATAGCGTCTTACCATGGATATGATATACAATCACTATGAAAGGTTTCGATAACGCCTTTGACAAAAGTAAAGGCCATATAATAGGAAACTTGCTGTCGTTCTCGATAACCACATCAAAGTATTTAATAAGCTTTGCATATTTAATCGAGAACAGTACAAAAAGAAATTCATTCTTCGAAACCAAATTCTCCATGTAGCTTAGATGACCATAATGAACATTCCTATCAGACCTATCAGAAGATGATACAACGAAAATTCTGCACTCTTTCAAGGCAATACGACTGAGTATTTCATGGATGTAAATCTCAGCTCCGCCAGCTCTACTACAAGTTATACTCCTAGGGCTGAAAATCAACACCTTTATGGGGTTTCTCATTTTTAAACTCATGACTCAGTATGCTTCTATTATACTTCTATTCTCGGGGTTTAGGTAATAATTTATCTGATCTCTTATGATGTCGATCAGCCTTCTCATTGGCTTGAAGCCTAGTTTATCTGCGGCTTTTTTAGAGTTGCTTAGAAGTATTGGGACATCAGCAGGCCTGAACCTATTTGGGTCGAACTCCACGGTTATTGCTCCCTTATCCGTCTTCACCAGTATGCCTCTATCTTCCAGGACGAACTCCAGCTCTTCGTCTAGCAACAACTTATCAACCTTCGTCTTCTCAAAACTAAGACCAAATGCATCTCCGTAGTCCTTTTCAAGGGGGTCTTTAACTCTCTTATCACCATTTATAGTCTCTATCTCCCTAACCCTGTAGCCTAACTGCTCTAGGGTTAGGAGTATGTATGTTAGTACTGAGTTCGTCCTCATAGAACCTAGGACATACACATCGCCTGGGGTTCCTTTCTCGGCTAGTAGTATATAGCCTTCAACTATATCCTCGACATGGCTCCAATCCCTAAAGGCGTTCACGTTCCCTATGAGTACCTTACTGGCTTCACCGAACTTCAGCTTAACGCATTGCCTAACTATCGTTGAAGTGACGAACTGAGGCCCTCTGCCAGCGCCCTCGTGGTTAAAGGCCCTTGAAACAATAGTCTTGAGACCGTAGGCATGGAAGTAGTTCCTCACCAAGAAGTCCCCGTGAACTTTGCTTACGGCGTAAGGGGATAAAGGCCTCAGGGGGTTCTCCTCATCTACAGGAAGTTCGGGTATCTTCCTAGGTTCTGGCCATATTACCTTGTATTTCTCGAGCATCCTCCTATAATGCTTTTCGGAGGCTATCTGAAGGCCGTACTCCTCTGAGGAACCAGCAAAGATTATTTTGCAGTCAACGTCTTTGAGCCTAACGGCTTCAAGGAGGTTCTGCGTCCCCAAGCTGTTCACTTTAAAAGTCTCCAGCGGATCTGTGAAGCTCCTAGGAACGAAAGACTGAGAAGCTAGATGAAATATCACGTCCGGCTGACTTCTATCAATGGCAAAAAGGAGGCTCGTTAAATCAGTTAAGTCACCCTCAACCAGCTCGAACTGACCAGCTATACCCATCTCCATAAGTCTCCTGGGTGTAGTATGATCGGCCCTACGCCTAGCTAAACCATAAACCTCATAACCAAGCTTAAGTAACTTCCTAGCTAGGTAAGGACCCACAAATCCCGTAACGCCTGTTATTAATGCTTTCTTTCCTTCCTGAGCGTGCACCTCACCACCTCCCGATTAACAGTGCACCCGCAATGACTAGCGCTACTCCCATCCAACTCCTTAAGCGTCAGCAACTCCCTTAAAAACCATTCATATGAACACCCTCGGGGAGTTAAGTTCCATAAGACCCAGCCATAACACATATGACTTTTCGCGAGCCCAGATCCTAACCTGAGGAGCCCATCTGCATATAGAATCAGAGAGTATGGCACATAACCTTTCTAAACCAGCCCGGAGAGCCCGGGCCCTAAAGGTGGTGGTGAGGGTCTCCATTATGGGTTTGAGCCTGCCTACGAGGAACTCGTTGACGATCCTACCAACCTTCCTAGCATACACTAGACAGGCTCTATACAACGCCCTCTGAAGCCTGCTGAGCCTCCTCACGTTGCCGTTCCTGAAGCCCTTAACCCAACACTTCCTGAGCTCCTCGTAGGACAGAGCCATAGACACCATTATCCACTACAAATAATAGGGAGATTTAAAGCTTAACGCTAAAACCCTTCCGCACAAAAAGGCTCCAACACACAAAGCAAGCCCACAACGATCACCCCTTAGAACACGGTTAACGTCAGAGCAACAACGATGCCCCCGCCACTCTAACGTTATTCCATAACTTTTGTCCATAAACCTAATTCTTACATTCTTCAGCACACGCATCTGCCAATACCGATACGATAATCGGAGCTGTGACTAATAAATTTGGGGAATCTAGGTCGCTTAAGCTGTAAGCTGGCTCCGCTTCTACGTCGATTCTACAGAGAATCTCCTTCAGGAACCTTGTTTCCGACAACCCAGCACCTCCTGAGCTCCTCGTAGAAAACCCTCCAGCACAAAAAGCTCCGGCACGCTAAAAGCACACAGCCAACAAGAAGCCCTGTATAATAACGATAAATTCTCCTCTTAGAACATGTTTTACGGAAGGTTTATATGTTTGTATTACAGTATTGTTTTACGATGGATGATGTCTACTGTTGTATGTGTTAGGGTTCCTAGGGAGTTGAAGGAGAGGATGAAGAAGTTGAAAAGTGTCAATTGGAGTGAACTCATTAGGAAGTTTATCGAAGATGCCGTGTCTCGTTATGAGGCTGAAGAAGTTCTCAGGAAGATCGAAGAAGACTTGAAGGATGTACCAGAACTTCCTCCGGGGACTGTATCTGGGTGGATTAGACTTGACAGGGAAAGTCATTGATTCTTCAGCCATCACAAAATTCCTTTTGAAGGAGAGGGGGTGGGAGCAAGTTAAAGGATTCCTCCTCGAGAGACCATATACTTTAGAACTAGCTGTGAAGGAGACTACAAACGCTATCTGGAGGAGGGTCATTTTATTGACGGATATAAGCGTTGAGAAAGCCTTCATAATTCTAAACGATCTTCTAGAGTTGAAGAAGTATCTACTCAGAGTGGAACCGCAAAACCCATACCTAAGCCAAGCACTTAAAATAGCTATTGAGAACAAGATAACGGTCTACGATGCATTATTCATCGCCCAAGCATTAACAAAGCAAGCAGCACTCATCAGCTCTGATGAGAAGCAATGCAAACTAGCAGAGAGTCTCAACATAGAAACAATATACATCTAGCCGACAGCTCTACACCAGCTACCTCAGCCACCGTTGAATGTCTTCTGATGTACTCGTAGCTCCATGAAGCCCCCCGTAGCTCTGCAAACCAGAC
>QMRV01000145.1 GCA_003649445.1 Thermoprotei archaeon
AAGAATGGAGACGCTGAGGATACTCTGGTATAACTGGAGATGCATCAAACACCCATTAGCAGGCGGAGCAGAGGTATACACCCACGAGATAGCGAGGAGACTAGCTAGAGAAGGCCATGAAGTAGTACTAGCCACCTCCAGACCAAGGAACCTGCCTAAGGAGGAGGACATCGATGGCTACAGGGTCATCAGAGTAGGGAACAGGTACACGGTCTACCTACGCGCAAAGAAAGTCTACCACGAGCTGAAGAGAAGAGGTTGGAGACCCGATGTAGTTATCGACGAGGTAAACACGATCCCCTTTCTAACACCTAGATACGTAGAAGAGCCCATAGCCATGCTCATACACCAGCTATGCAAGGAGTGCTGGAGCTACGCAGCACATCCCCTGATACAACCCTTCGGATGGTGGCTAGAGAGGAAACTTCATAAGATCTACATAGAGAGTGCTGAGAACGGAAAGCTAAGAGCAATAATCACGGTATCCCCAAGCACAAAACAAGATCTCGTAGAATTGGGGTACCCCAACGAGTTGATGCACATTGTTTACAATGGCCTCGATTGGGAATTCTACAAAGACTGTGTAGACCTATGCAGAGATAAAGAGGATCTCGTTGTCTATGTGGGTAGGATAACACCTTACAAAAAGCTTGAGGACCTCTTAAAGGCATGGAGAATAGTAGAACAAGAACATAATGACGCAGAACTAATCATAGCTGGAAGAGCTGAGTCAAAGTACCTGAGGAGACTAGTAGAGCTAGCTAAGAAACTTAACCTAGAAAGAGTAAAGTTCAGGATAAATATCCCGCGGCGAGAAAAGAAGCTGTTGCTTGCTAAAGCCAAGATGCTAGTGTATACATCGATAAGAGAGGGGTGGGGGCAGACAATTCTAGAAGCAGCAGCATGTAAAACACCAGCAGTAGCCTATAGTGTACCGGGATTGAGGGATTCGGTAAAGGATATGGAGATAGGGATGCTGGTAGAGCCGGGGAACATAGAGAAGCTAGCCAAAGCAATTACATGGCTACTAGCAGACGAAGCCCTGAGAAACAGGCTAGGAGAGAACGCGTATAGATATGTACAGCAGTTCAGCTGGGATAAGGTAGCTGAAAGCTTTCTAAAGGTGGTTGAGGGAGCCTTACATGGATAAGCCACTGGTATCGATAATCATACCTACATACAACTCAGAGAAGACGTTACCAATATGTCTAGAATCGATAAAGAGGCAAACATATAAAAACATAGAAGTTATCGTGGTTGATAATTTTAGTACGGATCGTACTATAGAAATTGCACAAAGCTATGGCACAAGGGTTTATCTTAAAGGTTCGGAAAGATCATCACAGATGAATTATGGTGCGCTTAAGGCAAGAGGAGAACTCGTATATTTCATAGGCTCAGATTTCGTTCTTCATCCAAGGGTAATAGAAGAGTGTGTTCAATTAATAAAGCAGAGTTTTGATGCAGTAATGGTGTTAAATATTAGCGATCCTAGACCTAGTCTCGTAGCAAAGGTACGATTCTACGAGAGGTTATCGTACTATGGTAGTGGCACATACGAAGCAGCCAGATTCATGAGAAAAGACCTCTTTATCAAAGTAGGGGGCTTCGATACCAAGCTTTATACTAACGAAGACTATGATTTGCATCAAAGAATAGTAAGAGCAGGTGCCAAAATCGCTAGAACCAGACATAGCTTTGAGATACACATAGGTGAGCCAAAAAGCGTAAAGGAATTCATAGTAAAAAGCTTATACTATGGCTCAAATATAAAGTACTACATAAGGAAGAATCCAAACATAGCACACATCACGCCAATAAGACCCACATTTCTTAGAAGAGAATACATAGCGTACATAGGACGAAAATGGCTACCAGGACTAGTTCTCGTGCCATTACTTAAAATAATACAAGCTACTGCAGTTCAATTAGGGATGTTATTGAAATTAGAAATTTCGCCTTATTCAAGAAATACAAAGTTTTGCATGAAGACTACTAATAGCAGTTGAGGGTGTAAGAGATGGCAAACAATATCTATAACGTTGCCAATAAGCTCTTGGGGGTTAAAGGTGACATAATCAGGGTAAGGTTTAGGGTAGAAGGAAGAGTTCTAGAAGCATATGTGCCAGATGATGAAATGTGGGGTGCTATAAAGGACATTCTTCTTAATAGAGAGTATGAATATATACCCGGTTTCGAACTTGAGAATCTTAAGGATAAGGTCGTTATAGATATTGGTGCGCATGTTGGTTTGTACTCTTTGCTAGCTTCGTTATATGCAAAGAAAGTTATTTCAATAGAACCACACCCCGTGAACTATAGACTTCTAGAGATTAACAAGTTCATAAACAATGCTCAGAATATACATCCAATAAATACAGCTATCATAGGCACAAAATTCGTCAGATCTGTCCGATTGTGTCAGTCTGTACATAGCGGTGGAGCATCGATAATGATAGAGAGTTCTTCAAAGTGTTATGATGTTCCCGCTCAAACATTAAACGAAATTGTTGAGAACTACATAGACGATGTAGATAGTGATGTGTTGCTTAAAATGGATGTAGAAGGTGCGGAATTTGACATCTTTCGATCGTTAGATATAGGTCTTTTAGGACGTATTAGGTTTATAGTAATGGAGCTTCATTTGAAATACGGACCTCTGTATGACATTGTTGAGAAGCTTAAATTAGCAAACTTTCAGATATGTTATTTCCATCCGCCGCTTATCGCTAAACATGCTAAACCCCGGATAGAGGTAAAGGATTTGCTAAAACTTAGAATCCTAAAATCGATGATCTATCTGATTGCATCAATAGGTAAGCTAAAGAATAATGACTTGGTGATACTCTTTGCCTATAGATAATGTTAAAGGCGATTATTCAGAATATCCATTAGTCTCAGTAGTAATTCCCACACATAATAGGAAGGAGAAGTTAGAGCGCTTAATAAGGTCAATCCTCGAAAGCGACTATCCAAAGGATAAGCTAGAGATTATTGTTGTTGACGATGCTTCTACTGATGGTACACACGAACATATCAAGAGACTGTTTCCTCAAGTAAAGATCATACGCAATGATGAGGAGAAGCTTCTAGCTGAATCCCGAAACATAGGTATAAGAGCATCTAAAGGTAAGTATATCTTCATAATAGATGACGATAATGTTGTTGATAGAAACACTATAAAAGAGCTTGTAGAATTCATGGAAAAACACCCAGAAGTAGGAGTAGCAGGACCGATAATGTATTTCTTAAACGATCCAACAAGAATATGGTGTGCTGGTATAAAACGAAGTTACTGGACAACAATAACTGAATACATTGGTTTCAACGCCATAGACATAGGTCAATTTAAAGAGCCTTATGAATCTGATGATTTTCCAAATGCATTCATGGTTCGAAGAGAAGTCTTTGAAAAAGCCGGTCTATTCAATTCAAAGATATTTCCAATACACTACGATGAAGGAGACTTCTGCCAGCGAGTGAAGAAAGCTGGGTATAAGGTAATGGTTGTTCCAACCGCGAAAGTATGGCATGACGTACCATTACCAGAAGAAAATAAAGCATGGATATTTCGTCTAAAAAATCCTCTTAGAGCCTATTATACCATTAGGAACAGAATACTGTTTCATGCTATATGGAGCAAGAGCGCATTACAGAGATTTGCGGCGTTGCTGGCATCTCTAGCAATAACGGTGTACTACATGATCATGATTCTTAAGGAGGTTAACGGCAATAAACGCGAAGTGCTAAAATTGGTGGTTAAGGGCGTCATTGACGGCTTTAAGCTACTGAAGGAGGTGATGCACCATTAGAATCTACAACAAGGTAATAGATGCAATAACGACTATCTTATTTGGCCTTGATAGAGGAATTAATGTGCTGAGCCTCGATTGGGATCATCTTATAGTGCTAGATGCATGTCGTTGCGACATATTCGAGCATGTCTATAGAAAGTTCTTTCCTTCAGCCACCGAGTTCAAATGCATTACATCTCCTGCTTCCTCAACTATGGAGTTCGTGAGAAAGAACCTTGATGATAACATAGAGAAGAAGCTAAAGGATGTCGTATTTGTGAACTCTAATCCGGTGATAGATCATGAGTTAGGAGCAAGACTCAAGAAGTTATTCTGTAAGTATATCTCGGTATGGAGAGATTACTGGGATAGCGAGATAGGAACTGTAAGACCTGAAGTCACGTACTATGTTGCTCTAAGAACCTATGTGAAGAACCCAGGCAAGAGAATGATCATATGGTTTCTACAACCTCATTACCCCTACGTCGACAAAAGGTTTAACCATATCAACGCTCTGGGCAGAGAATTCATGAATAGAGCACTACACCACGACACCTCTAGTAATAACCTATTGACGCTTGCCAAAATAGTGAAGAACTTGTTAAGGAAGGGGTATCTATGTGCAGGAATACCAGATAAAATATGTGAATACGTGCATCGAACTCCCTCGGAAATCATAAAAGCTTACATCGTTAACCTACTCTCAGTTCTCTACTATGTAAAGAAGCTTACAGAAATTTTCCCTGGGAAAATAGTGGTAACATCTGATCATGGTGAAGCATTCGGGGAACCTTTAAGTAAACTAGCATTACCTTTACGTATTTATGGGCACCCATCAAGAACTCGAGTTTCTTCTCTAATACAGGTTCCCTACCTTATAGTGGAGAACAACATCTCGCAGTATGAAGCTCTCCGTAAAGCGTTAAGGCGTCTTATACATCTCTTCACCACTCAAACCAGAGGTGGTGAGGTACAGCGATGAGGATTGGAATATTTACACACTATATAGATAAGTATCCCAAAAATGCACCTTCCTTGTATCAAATAGATTTGATAGAGAAGTTAGTCGAGAAAACAAATCTTGAGATAGTACTTATTCACCATAAAAAATCTGATTTACCAATATATAGGTTAACAGAAGAAGTGATAGTTTCTAAACTACACTAGCTAAGAGAACGCGAAATAAACAAACTGGATCTAGATGTTATACATTTTAATGCAATACCATGGTCCTGGTGGCCCTCGGCATCAAAACTCAATATCCCTTCAATAGCCACGGTTCACGGAACT
>QMRV01000146.1 GCA_003649445.1 Thermoprotei archaeon
CCAAATCTCCTAGTGAAACAAATCTATCTACTCTACCCTCCAAATAGTCTCTTAAAGCCTCCTCAACTTCCTCCCTAAGCTCTTCCCTCTCATAAGCCATAAGAGCTAAAGCCCTAGCAATATTGCGAGTAAGCTTCTCAAGCCTAGCAACACGCTTCTCAAGCTCCCTAACCTTAACAACCACCAAAACACCACCAAACCAACCTAACATATGCAGCAACACACTATTAAACTTAAACACCAGCTAACCCTAGCAAAACAACAACGGGGTCAGGGGTTTATGATATTTTATGATTTTTGTTTAGTTCTCCCTTCCCCCAGCATAGGGTTTGGGGTGTCATCACCCTTTGGGGGCTTTCGGGGAGACCCCTTATTCCCCACATCTGAAGGTATTTCATAGCTATATTCCATACTGCTACAAACTGTCTATCTGCTTTAAAACCGCATCTAGGACATGTAAGTACCTGCCCTATTCGGGTCTTTACCTTAAACCCACATTTAGGACAGGTACGAGAAGTATAATGTGGTTTAACATAGTATGCTTGACATCCATTCCATAAAGCCTTGTATTCTATCATTTTCTGTATTTTCCTATAATCATGCTTAGCATTAACCCTATTAACACGCCTAGACCTTGTAGAAGCTATCCTATCTTTTATGTAAGTTAAATCCTCAAATACATGGTCGTATTCATTAAATTCCCTTACAATAAATGATGTGAGCTTATGTAGGTAATCATTAACTCTATTACTTTCTCTCCTACTATACTTTCTAAGAAGTCTTCTCATTAACCTCTGCTTTCTATGTAACTTCTTTTGTATTTTTCTACGCTTTATCTCATAAACTCTATGCACATGGTGTAGATAGCTTATATCATACCTAATCCACTCAGCAGTATTATTCTCTAAATCCACTTTTAATCCATCAAGTGTTCTAAGATTAACATCCCATGCAATAAAACCTCTAACCTTTCTTCTCGTAAAATTCTTTCTAATCGTTATTACCACTTCATTGTCCTTAAGAATTAATTCACCAATATCGCTTTTACATGGATTCTTGCTCAAATCCCTTGATATTATATCAATTATTGGTGATAGGTCTATCACTAAATATTCTTCATAAGGCTTAATAGTTATTTTAATGACTCCTTCGTTATATGTAAACAATGTATTTTTTATTCTAACAAATCTCCTCTTAATAACTGGTGTTCTCTTCTCAGCTTTTCCCTTAATGTACCTTTTCCTCCAGGACTTCATTATTGAGTAAGCTTGTTTAATAGCAGAATCAACATAGTGAGAGGCATAGCACCATTTAGACTTTAACTCACTTCTTAATTTTCTTTTGAAACCCCTAGTACTTGGTAATATCGGTTTATCATTCTTCCATGAGATGTTATTCCATATAATCCATATAGCATATCTTAATATGTTTAGGTAATCGGTAATAAACTGGGATACATCATGGATATGTTTAAGTCTGTAAGCTTTAACAATCCTCAATGAGTTTTCTTGCACCATCTATCACCTTCCTATATTTATGACTTCTCTTTCCATAGAGTTTTCCAGCAAAGTGAGAGATTATTGTTATTAAGTCCTCAACTAGTTCTTGATAGAAGTCTTTAGGTTCTTCACCATTTACAACTTCGATTCTGACACCATAACCAGAAGCTAGTTTTTCAAGTATCTTATATCCGAATCTTGTTAATCTATCTTTATATGCTACTAGTATTACTGATACCTTCTTGGAAATTATCATATCTAGTAATTTGTTAAAGTTCTTTCTATCCTCATTTAATCCACTACCAATATCCGTTAAAACCTCAATATCACCATATCCCCTCTCCTTAGCATATCTTCTTATCACCTCTACCTGTCTCTCTAGGTCATCTTTTTGGGTTCTTGAAGAAACTCTAGCATAACCAATGATAGCTTTCTTTGCCTCGCCGATAATCTTCATTACATCTTTAAGTCTATATCTAGGAGTTCCCTTGGGAGTATATACTGGCTTGATCTTTCCCTCCTTCACCCATTTCCTCAATGTATTAGGATGAATTCCTAGTAGTTCGCAAACCTCTTTAGGACGTAGAAGCTTCATCTCTAACACTATATAACAAATATAATAAATTGTTATAAAAAGTTATCGTTTTAATGAACAGTCATCTAGACAATATAGGAAATCATAATTATGTCAAACAGGCTTTAGTATTCTAATATTTTAACTCTTCACCTAGAATCCTTAGCAAAGCCATATATGCAGCAAGAAAACACCCAACATCGGACAAAACCAAACCTACCAAATACAAACCTACACATCAAAGAAAAACGTTAATCCTATAAGTGAGCTTTAAAAGAGAAATTCTTACGTTGCATACATTTAATCATGTAATCGCAACCTCTTAATAGCGAATGTACTTCTCACATGTAAAGATGTTTTGCCTTAATTTGATCGTGCATAATATTCAATGACGTATTAGCAGAAACTAATATTAACCACAAGAACCCCTTTTAATACCATAAGGATGTGGAGTAGATGAACTCTATCCGCATCTCTGTTTGCTACACAGTGCTGGTGATGTTGTTCGTCCTTCTGCTGATTAACACCGTCTATGCTGAGAACTCTACGCCACAGTACCATTGGTTTGCATCAATAAATGTTGGCTCCACATACTATCAGATGAGCGCTGAAGACGCCGTCTCCGATGGACAAGGCTTTCTCTACGTAGTAGGGGGAACTAGACCTCACGGCGGAACATATGACGTATTTGTTGCTAAAATCAATTTAAGCAACGGCAGTATTGCTTGGGTAAAGAGCATTGGAGGAGGCAACGACGACTACGGGGAGGACATAGTACTTTACGGTGGTAGCTTTCTCTACATAACGGGTTATACAAGCTCATATGGGGCTGGTGACTACGACATATTTTTAGCGAAACTAAATATTGTTGATGGTTCTTTGGAGTGGTTATTAACAATAGGAACGTCGAATAGGGAGAAAGCCTATGCTTTAACGCTTGGAGATGATAGGAGCGTATACGTTACAGGTAAATGTGAAGGTTATGACACTACTCTCTGTGTAATAAAAATAAACCCGGAAAGCAAGTCTGTAGAGTGGTTTAGGCTTTATGGAGGTTCCAACTACGATGCAGGATACGATATAGTGTACAGTAACGGGGTAGTTTATGTTGCAGGGACAACGATAGCAACAGAATATAAAAAATACTACGACGTATACGTGTTAGCTATTAACTCAAGCAATGGGGAACTTCTCTGGAGCATGGCCTTCGGAACACCAGGAACAGAGGATACTCCTGATGATGGGCAAGCAATTAAAGTAGTAAATAACTCCTTATATGTTGCAGGAAGTTATGGTGGAGGAAAATTCTTCCTAGCTGAAATTAATAGGTCATCGCAGGAGTTTATATGGGCAAGAACGTATGGTATGGATACCTATGGGGAGATGGACTTAGAATATATTGAAGGTGGAGGATTAGTTTTAGGAGGTTCAACCGCAAGTTTCGGAGCTGGAAGCGCGGATATGGTGGTTGCTAATTTATATTCGGAAGATGGTTCTATTAAGTGGGTTAGAACCTTAGGTGGAGGCAAAATAGATAGATGCAACGGATTAACTGTGTCACCTAAAGGATACATTTACGCAGTAGGGCAGACGTCTAACTTTACCGAGATAGAATACGGCTTCAACATCGTTGTAGCACTGGTTTCAGAAACCATAGAAGATACGTTAACATGGCTTAATTCAACCGAGTGGAGCCAAGTCCAGATAACAGCACCTACCATTACCGTTACAAGCATAGTTCCCGAAACCCATGAACACCATAACAACGTAAACACCGTTGACCCTACAGTTTCCGAGCAAACCATATCGGCAAACACTATAAGTAGAAACTTCTACATAGCCACAGACAATAACCCACCAACCCCTATACCTGAACCATGGACTATCGCATTAGTAGTAACGCTATCAATAGTACTACTTATCAACTACAGTAAACTTCGAGAAACAAAGAAACTCTCATAGGTTAACATTATACCCTCAAATATAGCCTTTACTTTAATTTTTTATAATGTTGAGTCTAGAATCTATAGATTCAGAAAGAGTAGCGAAAACGGGAGCTAAGCATAGAAGGAGACAAATAATGGGAAATGGAGCTCGAAAAAGATAATCTTTCCCTTATTAAAATGTGATTCACCAGAGTTAAGAGGTATGCTTAAAAGAAACCTGAATAAAATCTAAGCAATGATAAAACATGGAAACTACAGTTGAAGATGTAATAGCCGTTTTTCCATAGCACTAGCAATGCTTTTCATCACAGTTACCACGTAAGGGTTCCTAGAGCTCGTTAAAACGTGCCTCCCAGGAGGAAAGAAAGTAGAGGCAAAGAAAACTAAGATCATACCATGTTTTCCTCATGCTTCTCTAAGTTTGTCCATACTTCTACCTTGCCTATATCAGGGTAGAATAATGCGTAAGTTCTGTGTTGCTGGCTAGAATCTATTCTAACGTATAGAGTATGGTAGGGGAATCTGTAAATACTGTATGGTGACCAATGTATATGGCCGTTAAACACGATTTTAGGTTTAACTATTTTAACTGATTCTAAAGCTGTTTTCGCACCAACACTTTCAACCTGCTTCTCATGTATTCTAGGCAGGTATGGTGTTTCATGAATTAAGAGAACATCTATTTTCCCCTTAAGCTTCCTAGCTACTTCCAGATATTCTTCAGGTTTCTTCCTAGGAACACCTCTCTTCACTCCTCCCCTAGGTGCAACAATACCGTTAATACCGCTTATTCTCAACCCGCTAATCTCATATACTTCTCCATCTTCCATAAGAACTGGTAGATGTGTAGAAGACTTTACATTATAAAGGCTACTTAGTACGTCCATGTTTTCATGGTTACCATAGATTGTCAAAACCACACATTTCCTCAGCAGCTCATAAAACTCTTCTCTACTAACAGCGTTTCCCCAATCACCACATGACAAAAGAATATTGGGTCTATGGTAGTCAACTATTTTCATAAGCCA
>QMRV01000147.1 GCA_003649445.1 Thermoprotei archaeon
CATCTGCGCCACTTAATAATGCTGATACTTTGTGTTTCCAGTAAACCCATAGAAGTCTCCTTAAAGTTGTATGACCACTTCCATGGTAGTGAGGTGTGACAACTATTCTCGCATCATAAACATTATTCCCTATTGTTAAGCCGGAGAAAATAGTAAATACTGCGTGGATGCTGTGAATATGAACAACGTCTATATTTTTAGCGAGCTTCCTTAGTAACCTCCCTAGTTTACTTCTCTTTCTAGGAAAGTGATACGCTTCTCCGGGACTCCAAGTGGGCCATCTAATGACTTTGACTCCATTAATGAACTCTTCTCTTGGCTTATTGGCGTTAGGCTCGCCTGCAAGCACGGTAACTTCATGACCGAGTTTAGCTAGTCTTTCCGCTATAGATTTAACGATGTACTCGACGCCTCCTATGTACGGATAATATCTAGGGCATACTTGAACTATCTTCATAAGGTTACTTAACGTGCTTATTGATCAAGAATTCTCCTTAGCCGTATGTAAATCATTTGGCCTGCTTGCTCCAAGCTATTTCCTTAGACCGCAGGTTTCTTAGGCCCGCTATTATGAGGTGGAGTTGCTGGGCTATCCATGTCCTGTACTGTTTTACAGCTAGTAGCGTTATTCCTAGTGCTAGAGTGCCTAGGGCTGTGAGGGAGTGGGTGATTAGTGTGTTTGTTATCAGTAGGATTGTGGATGCTAGTAGTAGGTATGGGTTTGCTAAGTGGAGGAATGTTTCGATAGCGAGGATTTTTCTGAATTCCTTTGGTGCTTGCCCTATTTTCCTGAGTGTTCTTGCGAAGTGCTGTATTAGATGCTGGGCTCTTCGAATTTTCCACCAGAAGTAGCCTTTGTTGGGAATTGGTTCTTCTACCCATAGGTCCTCGGGGATTATAGCTCTGTATCCTATTAGGGTCATTCTCGTTGCTGCATGGCTGTCGTCTGCTCCAATGTCTGTGGGGAAGCCGCCTTGTTTTTCTAGGAGGTTTTTTCTGAATGCTGCTAGTTCTCCATGGAATATTGGTGTTGAGTATGCTTTGCTTTCTGCTATTCTTAAAATGTTGTAGTATTTTCTGTAGGTTTCCTCAACTTCTTTAATGTTTGATCCTGTGGGTTTCTTTAGGCATGATACAGCACCGACTATGGGGTCTGCAAACCATTTTAAAGCTTCTTTGAGGGCGTTGCTTGGCCATATGGCGTCTGCGTCCGCTATGATGACGATGTCTCCTGTGACATATTTTAGCGCGTGGTTTAGTGCGTGGGCTTTGCCTTTTCTTTCATTTTCTCTAATTATCTTCATGTTTATGTTTCTGTGTTTAGAAGCCCATTCTTCAGCGAGCTTGGGGGTTCCGTCGGTGCTTGCTGAGTCAACGACTATTATTTCTATTAAGTTCTTTGGGTAGTTTTGGGCGTAAATGTTGTTGAGCTTGCTTTGGATAAACTTAGCCTCATTATATGTTGGTACTATTACTGTTACTTTTGGTCTATAGTTTTGATCAATTTTTATGTTCCATGGTTTATTTAAGTGTTTTAACTTCATATACCAATAATATGTTAGGGGTATCCCGAAATGGGTTAATATAAGAGTAATTGCAAAAAAGTCTAATATGATGTGTTGTTTAAACACTATCATTTACCTTGTTTTTATATCTTTGTTCCTCTCAGAGATATCAACGGTTTTGGTTTAGCTATTATTATGAATCTTCTACTCAATGAAGCAAATCTTCCTAAAACTTTATCTATTACTAAAACAAGTTTATTTTTTATCTTAGGGGCTAAAGGTTTTACTAATACGATGTCAAAACCATAAAATTCAAGAAGCTCTTTCATAGCTTTTAAAGTTGCGCTATGTATATGACCTATCCCACCTCCACCATAGAGGGGTAGAATACCTGGTGATATTCTTTGAGATATTTCTACATCTCTGGGCTGGTATCCTAGTAGTAGAGCTATCCTGTTAACCCAGCTTGCTAAATTAGGCATCGAAATTATGAAGTATCCTTTTTTAGTTAAGACCCTATGTGCCTCCGCGATAATATTATCGTAACTTGTTAAGTGCTCAAGCACACCAAATGATGTTACTACGTCAAAATAGTTATTTGGAAAAGGTAACGGCTCATTATTTAGGTCTACTTTGTACACCTTAATACCTCTTTTCTTAGCTTTTTCAAGCCGCTGTTCATCAATATCGATACCATAAATTTCATAAATTCCTAGGAAATCGGCAACATACTTAGTTAAACCTCCATAACCGCATCCTAGGTCTAGCATTCTTCTAAATGAGCCTTCCTTCTTAATATGAGAAAGAGCCTTAATGAGACTTGTTAAATCCTGTAAAGTAGCACTTGCCATAACATCCTCATACGAGAATTGGAAGTGTTCTTTTTCTTTTCTACTATTATGCGTCATTTTCCTATTTTCTTTGATACATTTCTAGTGCTTATTGCATCTCTTGTATACCATTTCTTCTTAAGATTTCAAGTGTACAAATTCGTTTAGGTCTTAATTTTTGTATTGTTACTTTTGGCTTGTAGTTTGGGTTTATTTTTATGTTCCATGGTTTGTTCAAGTATCTGTTCTTTAAGTAGAAGTAATACGTTAGCGGTATTCCGAAATGTATTAGTACTAAAATTAATGCTACAATATCTAGTCCTCATGGGATTTTAGTAAAGTTATTTGAATCTCTGCTGTATTTAAGAGGCTTGAACGATGCTTTTCTTAGCTCTTTTCTGAATTCGTGAATTATGTTCTCATTTAATTTTTTCTTACCATAAACGAACGCCTCATATTCGTTAATGAAGTTTAGTGTTAGCTCTTTGTTAAGAGAGAATTCTTTAGCTATTTTCATTAGTAATTCGCGGGATGTTAGTCCTTTAAGCTCTGCATGACGGGCGTAGGTGTTTAGGTATTTAGCGAATTCTTTTATAAAATCTTCGGCTTTAGTTATTTTTAAGCATTGTTCTAGTATTTGATTTAATTCCTCCGTTAACATCGTTTTCTCTTCGATCGGCTGCTTTGCTGTTCTGGTTTTCATATCCCTGGTTTCGCTAATTGCGGGTTTCGTTGGCATTATTTGATGTTTTCTTTCTCTTGTGAAGACTATGTGTCTATAATATTTCTTGATGAGCGGCTTAACGGAACGATTAGTGATCGTGGCGGCTACTGTGAGAAACATTGTGGTTGAGAATATTAAAAAGACTATGCTTAACGTTAGCAAAGTATAACCTACGTATATTGACCATGTTGGAATAGCTGATTTCGGCCATAACCCCCATCCTGAACTGAAATACTGTTTATTAAATAAAGTGATATAAGAGTTCAAGGTAATTATGTTAATGAATATGAAGCCTAGTGTTGTTAGCACTCCTATGCGTTTTGAAATATGATATATGTAGTTAAGAGCCGCTGCTATGAGTAGAGCTTGGTACAATGTGTGTCTAGCATAGTTTCTACCATACTCAAATGTGTGTCCTGTAAGTAGTAAATTGATAATAACGTATAATGTTATGAGAAATAAATATAGTAGCAGTTTATCGTTGCTTAACGTTTCCTTAAACTTAAGACTTATGCTCTTGGTGCTGCTTTTCAGTAGTCTGCTAAGTATAGTTAGGAAAATAAAGAGTAATATAGTGCAAAATAGGATGATGTTTAGAGGTTGCTGGAAAACGAATATATTGTAGTTTTTAATGGAAGTCAATGGCTGCTGTTCAACAATACTGCTGATTCTTATCCTGCCTCCATGGGGACCAAAACAGATCTTATGTGGTCTTCTAGACGGACTATAGTAATAGTACTAGTAGCTATGAACGATAATGATGCGAGAGCTGTAAACTTTATTATAGCAGAGAGTTTATCTTTAACGTGTGTTTCGATTAATACTATGGTTAGCAATATTATTACTCCAGCAATTATGGGATCCCATGAAGTTTTAGACCCTATAGCTAATCCCAAGCTTAATGCAGACATATGCAGAGCTTTTCGGGATTTCTTGGTTACATACCAGTAAATAGATACTAAGCTTAGTGTAGTAAATGATGCCACATATATGTCTAACATACATCTTAAACTGAAATCTACGAAACCTGGTGAAGATAGTAGGTAGAGAACTACTGCTGGTACGGCGAGAAAGTTCAAGCTTAAGGACAAATATACTATGCTTGCTAGACCTATGAGACCTGTTGTTAATGCGCTTCTTCTAGCTGCAACTAGTTGATCTTCTGTAATATTTACTTTCCACGGGTTTCCAGGTGCAGCAACTGCCTTTCCCTGAAGTAATAAAGAGGTCCCTATTATGAACTCTGCTGAAAATGGATGATTTCCTCTTGAAAACCATACTTTATTTGGTGGTCTTTTACCCTGTATGAACTCTAGATTTTGAAGGGCTCGTCCGATATAATATCGTTCATCACCATGAAGATGATGATAGGGAAGTAAGGGTTCTAAGAGTACAAATAGTAGTACGGTAAGTAGTATTGCAGTAAGGATTTTTACTGAGAATACTACTTTAGGGTGGATTGTATTACGCATTACTTATTGGGGAAACTATGAATATGTTCTTTGTAAATATAACTTCATGCTAGATTCCATGGTTTGTTTAGGTGTTTTGTTTTCATGTACCAGTAGTATAGTAGGGGTACTCCGAAATGTATTAGTGCTAGGGTTAGTGCTATGATGTCTAGGGTTGTGTATGGTTTAAGCATTTGCTTCTTTTGTTATTGGGTTGTTTTTTGTTCTTTTAGTATGGTTTTCATTGTTTTCCATGCTTTTCTCGCCATTGTTAGGGCTTCTTTTGCGTCTTCTTCGCTATATATGTCCCATGGTGTTAGGCCTTTGGTTGGTTCGCCGTATGTTGTTCTTCCATGTTCTGGTGCTAGTTTTCTAGCTATTTCAGCTAGTTCTTTAGCTAGTTTTCTTAGTTTAGGTTTTAAGTTGGGGGTTATTTCGAGTAGTTCATGTGATGGGTCATGGCTCCAGCTAGGGATTCTGTATAGTGCTATTATGGCTTTAGCTGCGTTTTCAGCGCA
>QMRV01000148.1 GCA_003649445.1 Thermoprotei archaeon
ACCATATCCGTGAAGTCTTAGCATAAATTATTACTCGTTAAATAGAGTCTTTTATGTATAAACCGGGAAAAGATCAAGGTGTCTTCTGAAAGCTGGTGAACTTAAAAACCCAGCTTAACTTACTGTTTTGCAGAGGTAATTTTCATGAAGTCTTACATGCTAAGTTTATGTTACCGAGACCGTTGATGGCTGTATTGCTAGTAGGACTGGTTCCGGCAAGTTGAGTTATCCTTTTGATTTAAAGAGACTTCACAGTTTTCGTGCTTGGTATGACGCTGTTATTGTTGGTGCCAGGACCCTTATTGTTGTTAATCCCTCGCTTAGTGTTCATTATGTTAAGGATAAGAATCCTTTAAGGGTTGTAGTTGATGGCAGGCTTAGAATTCCATTAAATGCACGCATAATTACTAATAAGTCAGCTAAGACCATAATATTCGCTTCTAAACAAGCTGATAAAGATAAAATTAGTGAGTTGAAGAGTAAAGGTGTTGAAGTCTTTATTGTCAGTGATAATCGTAGATTAAGTATTAGAAGGGTTCTTGAACTTCTTTACTCTATAGGCGTTAAACGTGTCCTTGTTGAATGTAGTGAACTTCTTTGGATTTTCTTTAGTAAGGGTATTGTAGATGAAGTTAGGGTTACCATAGCGTCTTATAAGAGAGGAGTCTGTTGAGGAGTTGTTTCCCGAGGCTACTAAGGATGTAGAGTTCTGGGGAATATTTAGGACAGCATTGGAGCTACATAAAAGCTATAGCGGAAGCGTAGAAGCAGCATCTTACAATACAGTAGCTGGTGCACTCAGAGAATTCATTAACAAGATATTTGTGTTCCTAAGTGATGAGAGAAGAAATAGAGCTGCTAAACTGATTAATGAAACTATAAAGAGATTTGATAGGGAGAACAAGGACAAAGCTTATAGGTTAAAGAAAATTGGCGAAATAGTACAAAACTTTAGTAATGAACTGAGAAAAGCCGATATACAACTCGATATTACGCTTACTAGAGCAGCATTATCAGTTAGCATTAGGGTATCTGAGGATCTTATTGAAGAACTGGAAGACTATTTCGATGGTATTCTTGAGGAGCATGGATTTCCATTGTGTTGAGATGGATGTAATACATGTGTAAGACTTGAAAGATACCGTGGTGAAGGGATATACCAAGTATTAACTACTAGTAGAATGTTGCTAAAGGCATTTATTAAGTGTCTAAGAAATCTCATATCATCTGGCATTGTAGAATCCTCGAGAGAAGTGAGCAAAGTTGTTAGGCCATTACTTCAAGATTCTAGAAGCCCTCATCTCCTTTGAGTCCATAGTTCCTTATCTTAGAAACTACCATGCTAGCTTGATTACGTTCAACAGCAATACTCCTATATAGCTCTAAGTACACTATCACACCATGCTCAACTTTAGATTTAAGGGATAAGAGTTATAACATTTCTCCGTGAATGTGATAATTGATGAAAACACCTACACTTAAAAGGTTCGAGACCATGAAATTTATGGTAGACCTGTATCACTATTTGTTAAGCAGGTTTCTAGGCTGGCAGAAACAACGTAGGTTTGCAATATTTTGCGATTCTTGAACTAATCTACTAAGATATTTTTAAGTTAAGTAGTGAACTAGGGTTTCTTCAATTACGTTATTATTTAATTCTTTGAAGTCCTTGTCAAAAGTGTAGAAGTGTTTGTATTTTAAACATACAGCTGTGGCTAAGACTAGCGAATCTATTTCGGGAAGTTTATATGTTTTTCTAAGATGGGAAGCTTTAAAGCATATGTCTTGGTTTAAGGGTTCTATTCTAAGTAGTTTATGTAGTAATGTTTTTACTTCTAGAAATTTATTTTCAACACCGAACTTAATGCTATACATGTGGATTTCATGAATGGATATTATCGATAAAGCTCTTGTAGTATGCTTTCTAAGAACATCTTTAGCAACATCAAACCTATTTTCCTCTTTAAATAGGTAAGCTATTAACACATTTGTATCGTAAAACCCTCTACCTTCTCTCACTAGTTTTCCTCTCCCTATCTAACTCTTCAGCTAAGTTCTTAACCTGGTAACCGGGGTTAAGAATACCGGCTAGTTCGTTAAGGCTTAGTATTTTCTCGACAATAACTTTACCATTTTCAACATAAACCTTAACGTAGTCGCCGGGAACTATATTTAACCTATCACAAACTTCCTTAGGCAAAGTTATTTGCCTCTTCCTAGTAACTTTAACGATGCTCAAGTAAAACACCAAAACTACATATTGCTAGTACTACTATATAAGAGTACTACTTCATACATGGAGAACTTATTTAAAGTAAGACAATTATCGTTCCTACAACGTTAAATATGCTGAGACATTGGACATTATCATAACCTTTGAATCTTTAGCGTTTTTACAGAACGGAAAATAAAAAGCCTAATTACATGTTTCCCCTAGTAATCGATATGGTTACTGAAGTTAGGATAGATAATTATACCTAAAGTCCCTATAGGTAGCAGGGAATTAAGAATTCTAATTGAAACTATAAAGTTAACCGAGGAAATTAAGCAATATTCATGGTTTTTCTTAGAAGGAACTATGAGAACATGGCCTCATAAACATGGAACAGTAGGTTTCTTCTAGCATTATTGGGAAAAATTAAGTGTTTCTAGGTTTTCTTAAGCGATGTGAGCGCCATTATCACCAAGAATATTCCTAGAATTGTAGATGCTACACCTGCTAAGTAGGGGTAAAGGAGTTCAGGAGAAACAAACAGAAGAATCCCTGTAGCTATGAGCAGTAGGCCTACCAGGGTTAAGCCTATTGAAGGAAGTGTTTTAGGAATAGATACTTCAACACGCCTAACTTCCTTACCTCTCAGAAAAGCCATAGTTAGAAAGCCTACACCCATACCTATAGCTCCACCTACATCCGCTCTTCCAAAACAGAAGACCCATACCTGCACCTATAAACATGCAGGCAAGAAATATAAGGCCTCCAATTTCCTTCCCACTGTCCAAATGCCTAACCTCCAAGGTGTTGTGGATATAGTTAAACTGTAAAAGAAAATAAAGGTTATTCCCGTAAAGTCATTATCCTTATTAGTTCTCCTCAAGCTTAAAAGGTTCTAGTGAGGAGTTGAGGAGGCTTGGACAAGGTAAAGCTCTTAAAAGCTATGGGTATTGGTAGATTCCAAGTTATGGCATTACTTCAAGCTGCAAGACATTACATAATACATAAAGATTTAAAGAAAGCTAAGAGTTTCGGGTTAAACAGAGCAATATTCTATGCTTGGGCTAAACACTACGGCCCCCGTAGTAGGTCGTGGATAAGTTTGAAAATCGAGGAAATACTAAATAAGCCAAGCAGTGTCGAAAAGAAGAAGACTAGATGTCCTGAAGGATACATTGAGGTTCTTGGAGAATGTGTTCAAGTAGATAGCTTAGGATACTATGTTATTGGAGAAAAATCCCAAACACCACAAGACTTCGACTACCAAGTTCTTAAGAGGATAGGCAAAGTAATTGATCCTGATAAGGTCTGGAAGACCGCAATAGAGTACGTTAATAAGTTCCCGAAATGGGTTTTAGAGGATCCGCAGAAATTCTATAAATTAGTCTACGAACCTGTAAGAGACTACTTCATCTTAGAAATTATTAAAGGAGGAAGACCTGAACCACCGCGAGAACTTCTTGACAAATTACGGTCACTAGAGGAAATGTATAGGAGAATAAAGTCGAGGCAGAAAACACTATTTGACTTCAGCTAATTAAAGTAATGTTCATGGCTTATATTTTACCACAGGTACTACCTCCTTAGAGAAAACATTTATGAATTTGTCGAAGTCGTATGGTCTAAGGATAAGATACTTTTTACCTTTAATTTCGACAACCAAATTTACACCCCAAGGTTTTCTGGAAGCTACATACGCTTCCCTACCTCCAGAAAGCCTATATAATCCCACAGAAATAATGCCCGGAATAGATAGACCATATAGTCTTAAATAGGGTATCCCAATGTCTTCAGATACTTTACATACATACGCTTTCACAAAGTTGTTTTTCAAAATATGCTTTTCAAAGGAGACAAGACCTGGCATGTTTATCTCAACTATGCTATAGCCTATAATAATCTTAGACTTAAAGATAGCAGGATAAAGGATTAAGTCGAATACAATAAATACTGTTAAACCTGCAATAATAAGAGCTGCCAATGTCCCCGAAGCTATAGGATCTTTAGTAATTGCCAGAATTAGAATAGGGATTAAGGGTATAAATAAGAATAGCTTACGTGCGATCCTATACTTATGTGGTGAAATAAGGTAGAACACATGTTCACTTTCTTTTAAACTCTCTTTATTCAAGCCATTAACACCTGGTATAGGTTATACTTGCAATTTTTAGAAAAAACTATAGCAACATTATTGACGCCATAAGAATGTGTTCCAAATAAATATTTTATTCTACGCTGTTTTGTTTTTACTGCTTGAGCGTAGTGTTAGGAGCAATAGTACAATAGCGTAAGTGAACAACCCTATAGTGTTTTCTAGAGCCTTAGCTAGCGCTCCAACTATTATGTTAGGTAAAACTAGAAGACAGGCAAGTGCAAGCACTGTTACACACAATCCCTTAATAATGCCCATTCTTTTAGCTAAGAAGTCAAGTAGCGCACCAAATACCGCCCCCAAGATTATCATGAAAACAACTACGATTAATGGAGAAACAAGTAGGGTTAATCGTAAGACTTCTCTAAACATTGAAATATCTATTCCATACATGGACTTTGTCAGCTCAATTGCTTCTTCGACTACAGCTTCAATATTAGGGATTATTTTAATTGCCGAGTATGCTCCTTGAACCATTCCTGCAACTGCTCCAGCAATTAAGCCGTTAAGTACGTGTTTGCTTTCAACCATTACATTTTCCTCAAATACTGAAGTACTGTTAACCTAATATCTATGTTAGGGTATACTTGGATTTAGGGTTGAAAACTATTGGAGCTTA
>QMRV01000149.1 GCA_003649445.1 Thermoprotei archaeon
CTATTTAGGAATAAAAGTCAATATACTGAAGTTCGAGTAACCACGTTTAGTATTATTGACTATTTATTCTTTGTCTTTATTACAAAATAAATTTTTAAATAATTCAAGTATTAAGTCTAAATGAAATGATACCTAAGAGCATAAAACGAGAGCATATTTTAGAAGCACTGAATGAAATAGATAAAACCGGAATACCCGATAAAAGGGCTTCAAGAAAATATAATCTCGAATATCGGGGTAAATTTTATCCTGTAAAACTGGTGATTTCTAAGGCATATAAATATGTTGCAGGAGAAGAGCTTGCTCCATCGCGATTCGATGCACTTGAAGCAGTAAGATATCTAAAGAAACTAGGATTCAATGTAATAGAAGTACCTATTACACATAGAGGAAAGTATCTTGCAATAGTATCAACAATCAGAGAATGGATGGAAAAAGCTCCTCGAGAAGATGGAGTTTTTCACTTTCCACCAAATAGAAAGCCGAAAGTCTCAGTACTTGCGCCTAAAGATAAATGTCTTATATATCTCTACGACGAGGAAATTTTTGCAGGAGAATTAGTAATAAAAGAAGCAAAAGAAGTAACGGCGCAGGAATTTCATCAGAAATATGCACATAAAGCAGTAGAAATCTCTGGAGCACCATTTCCCAAAGGGAATGACAAGATAAGAATAATATTATATTCAAAGCTTATAGAGTATCCAATACCTTTACCTAAAAATCTTGTGCCAGACATAGGGCCGCTAGGAGTATTTAGACTATTAAAATGGGAAAATAAAGGCAAGGCATTATATGAAACCATAACTAAGAAAATAGAGCAAGGTCACAATGAATTAAAAGAAATAATAGCAAAATTGGGAGAAACGTTAAATTTCATAGCTAAAAAAGAGTATTCAGATATGCAGGGATTATATAGGTACGATGTAGTGTGGCTTGAAGCAGAAGAATTGCCACCAGTAAAAGTTTTTGAAATACAGAAAGAAGCATCAGTAGACATAGCATTAGCGAGATTAAGTCATGCCTATGACATATGGAGACCGCAACTCTATTTAATAGTAACAAAAGAAAAAGATTTGAAAAGAGCACAAAAGTTAGTAAATCCTTATTTGGCAGGAGCTTTTCATAGGATTAAAAATAAGCTCATTATAATAACGGCATATGATGTGATAAAACTATGGCATAATATTAAATCTTATCAAAAACTACTGCAGCAATTAGCTGCAAAATAGCTGAATATTTAAAAATGGCTTTGTTCTTAAAGACAAAATGAATGATTGATATAGAGGTTTCCTAGAGTAATTATTATAGTGGAAACCATTTTATCCGAGATTTCCTATTATTACTGGTGAATATCTATGGTTCACATAGAACGTGCATTAAGTTCTAGTAGGCTTGAGGAGTTTTTAGGTGATGTTGACGGTACTATTGATGAGGCTAAGTTGTGGGTTTCTGCTGGGTCTAGGGATAATTGGGTTTGGAGTATTAGGTATGCTTTTGAAGTGGAGCTGGGGTATGTTTATTGGGGTTCGCGGCTTCGTGCTGAGGATATAAGGAGTGTTGTTGAGTTGTTTAGGGGTCGTGGTGGTGTGTATGTTTCTTCTAGACGTCTTGTTGAGAACTATTTGCTTAACTTTATTGAAGGCTTTAACGGCAGTCCTAATATCATTTTATTCTATGTTAGTGATGTCGGTTTCATTGGAGCTGGGCTGGTTACTGAGATTGAGTTTGATTTTTATCATCTTTTCTGGCCTGATGAGAAGAGGGAGAGGCCTCGGTACCCTGTATATCCTTTCAGGTATAAAATGAAGGTTTTGTGGCTTCATGAGAGTGTTGTTGCGGATTACCGTGATGCTGGTAAGTGGGTTGGTGATGGTGAGTTGGGTGAATTATTGAAGACTTATACTATGAGTGGTCTTCAGGCTGTGAGTAGGCCTGAGGTTGTTGGTCCTGTTAAGGAGTTACTTAAGAAGAGGATTAAGGAGTTTCTTCCTAAGGCTAACGAGGTGTTTAAGAAGCCTTCTGTTTGTAAGCTTGAAGGGCCTAGGCCTTTTAGGTGGAGTTTTGAGCTTTTTGCTGAGGAGGTGGAGAGGCGTGGGCTTGTTGTCGACAAAGCTGTGTTGAGAAGTATTGTTTCTGCTTTGTCTTCGGGTAAGCATGTGATCTTGGTTGGTCCTCCTGGTGTTGGAAAGACTTCTCTTGTTGAGGCTTTGGCTGAGTCTCATGGCCTTGTTTTAGTGAAGCGTACTGCTACTGCTGAGTGGACTCGTGTTGACTTGATTGGTGGGCCTGTTTTTGTGGGTGGTGAGGTTAGGTGGAGGAGCGGCGCGCTACTGGAGGCTATTGCTAGGCATTTTGAGGCTAAGGAGAGAGGACGTAATGGTGCGTTGCTGCTTATTGATGAGCTTAATCGAGCGAACTTGGATAAGGCTTTTGGCGAGTTCTTTACTATTTTCGGGAGCTCTGATCCAGAGTACTGGAAGATACCAGACTCTATAATCTATGAAATAAAAGAGTATAAGGGTAAAGTTGATAGGTGGGCTGAAATAGTTTTGAAGGAATGGGAAAGGAAGGGAGGAGAGCTTTCTGTGCCAAGTGATTTCCGCGTAATAGGGACTATGAATACTTATGATAGGCGCTACTTATTTACTCTCGGCTATGCTCTTCTGAGGAGGTTTGCTGTAATTGAGGTATCTAATCCCGATGTGGAGGGTATTAGACAGGTGTTGATGCAGAAAGCGAAGGCTAGAGAGGAGGTTGTGAATAAGATAATCGAGTTTTACAATGGTGTGAAGGACGAAGTTGACTTGGGTGTCGCGCTTCTTATTGATATGGCTAAAATTGCCGACAATGTATATGAAGAGGACAGAGATCTCGGTAAGGCGATTGCATGTGCTGTAGTGTCTATTGCTATTCCTCAGTTTGAGGGGCTGCCTCATGATAAGCTTGAAAGAATAGGTGATTTCTTGAAGAGGTTTTCGAGTGAGGCTTATGATGTCTTCAAGAGATATTACCCAGAGCTCGGCGGCCGGCCAGAGGAGTGAAGAGTTAAGATTTATGGCTGAGTACTCCTGGGGAACGTTGCTTGCTCTCTATAGGAGGTTTGCTAAGCTGAATAAGGGTATTGTGTTAAGTAACGTTGATGAGTATATCGAGTTGAGCGGAGATATTTCTGATTTGTTTAAGGCTGGTACTTTAGTGAGAGAGCTCGTTGATGTTGTTAAGAGGATTCTTGTGAGGATGCAGAGAGTTTCTATTGATGTAGTTAGGATCGAGCCTTATGTTGTGCGTGGAAGAGTTTTAGTGCAGCTTGCCGCGAAGCTTTTTCCTTCTTATGTGCCTGTAAGGGTGACTGAGTATAGGATCGAGACTCCTGCTAATCTTCTTTTAGTGCTGACTGTTCTCGAGACTCTTGAAGCATTTAAAGCTTCTCTTAGGAGACTTTACTCAGTTAATGCTACTGAGGTGATGAAGGTCTTCAGGGATATCGTTGCACGTGAGCTCGAGGAAGCGATTAGTCTCTGTGAGTATCTTTTAGGGGATCCTTTGATAAGGCCTCTTGTCTTGAAGGCGTCTTTGATTTTAGGTAATGAGCGTAAGATAGAGGACCTTGAGAGAGAAGTCGAGCTAGAATGTGTTAGAAAGCGTAAGGAACTCTATGTTTACGAAGAGTTGTTGAAGTATAGGAGGCTGTTGAAGAGTAAGGTGAGTATTGTAAGGAAGCTTGCGGAGCAGCTGCGTAAGAATTTCTTAATTGAAGTATCTCCTGAGAAGCTGTATGAGATTTACGGCTTTACGTTAGTGCTTGAGTCGCTGATAGAGTACTTTAAGATAGACGATGAATGGGAAGTTGATGTAGATGAGGAAGGAAAGGTACTTGTATTTGAGTCTTTTTCGGGAGCAGAGAAAGTTAAGATAGCTATATCGTATAATGCTATTCCGAGTAGTGTTAAGTCTCGTTTTGCTGCGGCTAAGGCACATGGTCTCATTAAGGACGGGATTCCCGAGGTGAAGAATATACAGGGATTACCAGATACTATTATTAAGGTCGAGAAAGGTGATGAGAGAAGACTCGTAATAATTGATTATAAGTATTCACGGGATCCAAGTTATCTTGTTGCGTCTCGCTACAAGGTGTACGGTTATCTCCATGAATTTGACGCAGATGTATCTGCGCTTATGGCCCCTGGATTCGCTTACGATAAAGTATCGGAGGATGAGGCTTATAGGCAGACAGGATTCTATCAGACGGCTCAAGAAAAAGGAGGAGCTGTAATACACGTAGATTCCGGCGGCAAAATACTTGCACTGATTTTTGCTCCACCAATTCAAGATGAAGTAGATGATGTAAAGAAAGCTATGCTAGCTTTCCTTAGGATAGCTCTTCCTCTCTGAAATATATTTACGTAGAAGTAAGTAATGTTGCTTGAGTTTCTCTCTAACGGCCTTAAACGGTATTTTCTCTATATCACTTAAAGTGAGTATTTTAGCGTAAGGATCTCCTTTGCCTAGGACTTCGCGTATGGTTTCTCTTACAACATAGTTTTTCATAAAGTGCATTCCACAGCAATTAGGCGCCGTACTAAGCTCAAATAGCTCTTCTCTGCACAAAGAAAACAGTATTCCCTTCTTTACGCAGAGGTCTCTTAGAAAGCTGTATCTATTGAGGCGCCACTCTCTCCTAGGAACTTTATGAGAAGACTTAAAGAGCCTCTCCCACTTAGACCTTAAAAGAAGCTCACGGAACTCTTCCGGGGAAAGCAGGTCCTTGAATACTTCGAGTTCACTCCACTGAAGAAACCTATAAACCTCGCAAATAATCTGCTTAACTCCAGTACTCTTAGCTACGTCAACATATTCTTCGAGAAACTCGTCACTACTATTCACGTAGGGTATAAGAGGCTGAAGCCGAAAAACGACAGGAACACCTTCACTAGCCAGCAGTTCAGCAGCCTTAAGTCTCTTCGAG
>QMRV01000150.1 GCA_003649445.1 Thermoprotei archaeon
AAAGTCGAACATTTGGAGTGTAAGCTCTGATGTTGTAGAGACTCTACTTAAAGCTAGAAAATACGGGATAAAATTAGCAATAGTAACTAGCGGTTCAGGTAAGACCGTTCCTGGAAATATCAGGTCGCTAAGTGATATTCTAGCCTTCGAAAATGGAACAGTATTCATATATAACGGGAAATGCTTAATGTATAAACCTAAAGAGTGGAATAAAATTAGAGAGTTGTTTCTAGCAGAAAACATAAGGCCTAAGTCTGTAGGGAAAGTGGTAATAGTTTATGGTATTACTTACTCTGAAAAGATAAGGGAAATCATTTTGAAACATGGTCTCCAAGATTATGTTGACATAATTAGAAATGTAAACAGGTTGGTGATAGCTCCCAAAAACAGTGGAAAGGATCTAGCGCTCAAGAGGATTAAGGAAATGTTGAACATTAAAGGTAAAGTGCTAGCATTAGGGGATGGAGAAAACGACGTAGCACTACTTAGGGAAGCAGATATTGGGGTAGCTCCAGCAAATGCTGTTGAAGAGGTAAAGAAGGTAGCGGATTACGTATGCGATAAAGCTAATGGGGAATGCGTTAAAGAGGTAATTGAGAACATAATATCACATAATGGAATATTTTACTTTTTAAACGTTAAATAACCCTAACACTAAGCTTATACTGAAGATAAATTTAGGATAGGTGTCATGAGGTCGATACTGCTACTTGCGTCTACGTTAATACTCGCTTTAGCCGTACTAAGTTCTCCTAGTGAAGTGTTTCTAAATTACATAGTGAGACCAGACACAACCATAGGAGTTACAGCAGAACAATATCAAATGTTGCCTTATGTTGAACCTAGATCCTATAATGTTACGGAGAAACATATAGTAGCTAAAGCTAGCGGAGGGTCGAAATATCTTAGACTCATAGCTCTTGATGTATATACTGGTAGAGGATGGACTATTTCTGAAATTACCTTGGAAGAATACCCTGAAACAACCATTATAGCTTATAGAACAGGCGTTTTCGAAGATTTCGAAGTAGTACTCACATTAAACCCTAATAGGCTACCTAGGCTTGGAGGATTTTACATAATACCTTACCCTCAACCATTAATAGTTCCTGAAGGAATATTGTACATTAAATCTTCTCACCCTATATTTTACGAGCCAACAGGTATGCTTTTTGGAAGTATAAACGTTACCAGAAAAATAGTGTACGGAATAATTCCTGCATTTGACGTTTATCCTAGAGGTAAAGCTTTTGTAGCTTCAACAGCTACACTAAGAGATCTTGTTAAGGCAACAAATAAGACTATTATCGGAACAAATAGGGAACTGACCTTGAGCATAACACCGAGAGTATATAATATGTCTAAAGAAATATATGCGCAATTCGAAAATAGAACATTAGGTGAACTACTACTATACATTAGAAATTTCCTAGCAGAAAACATTAAATATTCTAAGGAGGATGTTGAAGCACCGCCAGGCAAGGACTTAGTTGATTACTTCCTATTTGAAAGGAAGAAAGGTACGTGCATTCACTATGCTAGTGCAGCAGCAATAATACTAAGACTTATGGGATTAAGAACTAGAGTTGTTGTAGGATATCTAGGCGAAGTATTAGCTAATGGAACAATAATTTATAGGGAACCAGGTCACATGTGGGTTGAAATTCTAATACCTTACGTTGGTTGGGTACCTTATGAACCATCGCCCGAAATAGCTACGGCTACCGAATCCTTCAGGAGAACATTAAGATCCGCTTTAGAGAACATCGCCTTAGTTGAAGGAAACTTTACTTCAAAACATTTAAGAAGTGGAAGAAGAATTAAGCTTGAGAAACTAGAGTTTGAAAATGAAACATACACTGAGTTAAGTTTCGAAGAAAAAACACTATCATCTTTTGAAATAAATATATGGGATCTGGTACCGTACATATTATTGGGTTTCATTGTACTAGCGTATTCTACTTCAGATGTTAAGGTAGTATTTAGTGAGCTTCTTAGACTCTATAGGGAAGAAAGAACATTAGGTCTTAAATTTAAAAAGTTCCTCAAAAACTTAGGCAGAAAATATGGCTTAACAGTGAATGAGTATGAGACACCGAGAGAGGTTATCGAGAAAATATGTACGCATATTACTGATTTAGAATTGAAAAAAGCTTTACTATTTACTTTAGAAGCTTACGAGCGTCTTAGTTACGGCAAAGGTAGTGTTAGAGAATTTTATAGTAAGTTAAGAAGGCTTTATAAGTATAAATGGTGAAATCTATGATAACTGAGGGATTACTTTTTGAAACCATAGTTCTCATCACTATGTCTTCATTGTTGCTATGGACGTTGTATAAGGTAAATATTGAGAACCTACCTTTAGCTATGAAAGAAGTTCATGTATTCTATGAAGATAAAATAGTCTCTATTGAAAACGCTCTTCTCCTCCATGCAAAAGAATTTTCTGAAGAACATGCCGTGAAAATCACGCAGAAAATAAGCTTACTCAAGACTTTAGCAAAGCTAAGAAGACTATGTAGAAGGAAAAGAGACTACGTTGTAATCGGGAGAGTTTATGAAAAAATTCATCGTATGGTAAGTGAAAGAAGATGATATATGTTACCGATAAAACTGTAAGTGTAGTTCTAAGCTCAGTTATAGTTTTACTTTTAACATTCATCTTATATCCTTCAGTACTTATTGCCATCTTACCTTCAGCTATTTTGCTTTACTTATTGGTGTCCTTAATCATGTTTAGACCTAAAATATCCATAACATCGTACATAACACCGGACATTGTAGTTTTCGGAGAAATAGCTAATGTGCGCATTAAAATAGGAAGTCTAAAAAAAGTTTATGTTGAAGTATACGATAATTTGCCGAATACTGTTGAGGTAGTTGATGGAAAACCATGTTACAGAGGGGTGTTAGATAAGGGTACTTATGTAGAATTCACATATTCTATACTACCCTTAATCCCTGGATTGCATGAGTGGGAACCTCTTAGAGTCCATGTAAGAGACCCTTTAGGTCTATTTGAGAACGTTATTTTCTTTGAAATTCCGAGAAAACTTAGTGTAAGACCGCCTAAAACTCATACTAAGATGCCTTTTAGAATCCCTGCTTATGGTGTGTCCGGTGTAAGAGAGCATTATGAACCTCTATTTGATAGGGTAAAACCTTACGCACCCGGTGATAGTTTAAAAAGAATAGTATTTAGGAGCATGCTAATGCCTGGAGGTTTACGTGTAAAAAGCTTTATTAGTGAAGCACACGGTAAGATGGTGAAACCCCAAGAATTGAGGGTAATGTTCTTAATTAGTAGGAATTTCGCACACTTTTTCCGTAGAGCATACAGCTTAGCCTTATATGGTGTTTATAGGGTTTTCATTGAATGCAGTATGCTTGGTCGTTCCTTTAGCCTAGCGTTTAATAATGTCCTGAAACAGGTAGAGAGTTTTAATGAACTTCACAGGATTCTAAGCGCATACAATGGGATGTCTGATGATGAGCTACTAGCCACGTTAATGAGGGGCTTTGAGGGGATTATTATTGTAGATTATTTGACGTTGCTTAGATTTCGTAGGAGGTTTCTGAGAATAGACGCTCCTATACTTGTTATTATGCCTATTCCTGATAACTATGAATTACTAAGTGAAATCAGGGGATTAGATGAACTGCTGAAGGAACTTAAAAGGAAGTACTTAAGAGAAGTTTTAACACTAAACCTAAGAGAGGTACGACTAATTTCATGCTCAATGGATTTTGAGAAGTTCCTAGAGGAGATCATATGAGAAACAATACGGAAAGTATGTCATATGACTATCTGCTACTTATCATTTCAGCAATATTACCAGTACTATATATTGCTGAGGTAATTACCGTAGATGTGCTTCATAAAATACTATGTATAGTCTTCTTCGCCTTATCATCTTATACTGTACTTCTTGAGAAATACAAGCTTTATATACTACTACTCTTTGCTGGTGCCGCTATTTCCTCATATGCTGGTACATCATTTCCTTTAATTCTATCCCTATGGTTACTCTCATCAGTATTTTCGAGGAGACCGTATGCTGTAATACTGGGTGCTGGGTTAGCATATATAATTATGCTTAAGTCGAAAACCCTTGGTCTTGAAAATAGTTTGGCTCCGTGTAACTTTATCGTATTAAATATAGGTTTAAATTATCTTGAACTCTCACTTGTTCTTCTAGGACTAGTCTCCATAATAGCTATAGCGTTTACAGCTGACGTGAAACATTTTGAAATTGGCAGTTTAGCTCAAATATTAGCTTTGATAGTTATCATAGAAGCAATGTTGGTAATTATTTCATGGATAAACGTTCTAACATCAGTAATAACAGTCTACGGTATTTCGATAATGCTGTTTGTTAGAGCTATTGAAAAGCATCGTACGTAATCTACCATGGAACTCTAATTTTCCTTAATATCTCTTCATTTATTATACTTACTATCTTAGCGTAATTTTCCCTTGGCGTTCCATAACCTGCTACTCTGGGGTTAAGCCTTATTCTATGCCATAGAACATATGGTGCAAGATACTTTACATCATCGGGTATAACGTATTTTCTCCCGCGTATTGCTGCAAGGGCTTTGGCCGTTCTTAAAAGGATAACCGATGTTCTTGGCGAAACACCTAGCATTATTTCAGGTATTTCTCTAGTCTTTCGAACAATTTCGACGATGTACTTCATAATTTTCTGTTCAACATGTACTTCTGAAGCTTCATTTATTGCCTTAACTAAGTCATCTCTTGAAATTATAGGGCTTAACCTTGGTTCTAGACCTTTAAGTTCATGGTCTTTTACAACAATAGCTAGTTCAACATCTAAACCAGGATAGTCTAGGTTTATAGCTAAACTGAACCGGTCAATTTGCGTTTCAGGTAGTGGAAACACGCCCTCGGTTTCCCATGGGTTTTGTGTGGCAA
>QMRV01000151.1 GCA_003649445.1 Thermoprotei archaeon
ATGATGCTAATGCCGTACCGAGTAATATGATATTTATGGTCACTGGTCTGCTCAAAAGCATCTCTAAGGTCTTCTGTCTTGCCTCCCATGGCATTACTATGGGAGTAATAGACGATGAAGTGAAGAAGGAAGCTAATGCGATTAGCATTGGCAAGCTCTCAGTAAACGAAAACCTCCTACCGATTACGAATGCAAGCCATATGAATAAAGGCATAAGAATCCCCATGACTACTGTAGGTCCCTTAAAGTAGTAAAGCTTCATATCCTTAAGGCATAAAACCCATATTCTATCTAAATATTGTCTAATCTCCTTACATCTCATCTAGATCTCCCTCTTATCAACCTTATGAACACATCTTCAAAATTCAATCCTGATGCTTGGAGTTCCTCTATGTTAAGGTTATACTCTTTAGCAATACATATTATCTGATCAAGAATCTCCCCTAGATCTCTTGATCTACATACTATTACTAATCGTCTTCCTTGGACTATCGTTTCATAAGAATCAAAATATTTCTTAATGAGCTTAATATCCACCTCCCTATTGAAGCAAAGTAAAATACGAGTGTACTCCCCGAATTTTATCTTTAATTCCTCAGGAGTACCCATTGCTATTATCTTACCTTTATTCATTATGGCAACTCTATCACAAAGCATACCTGCCTCATCTATATTATGTGTGGTTAAAATGATGGTCTTTCCCTGCTCTTTCAACTTTAGAAGAAGCGATCTTATCACCCTAGCACTTATCACATCTAATCCCGATGTCGGTTCATCTAAGAATAATATGTCTGGATCGCTCATAAGGGCCATAGCTAGCAATAGCCTTCTTCGCATACCTTTAGAGAGAGCCTTTGCTTTACGATTACGGGCTTCATATATTTCGAGCACCTTTAGAAGGCTTTCGGCACGCCTTATTCTAATCTCCTTAGGAACGCAGTATATCCCTCCAATAAGCATGAGATTTTCCCAGACAGTAAGATCTACATAGGGATTTGATATTTCAGGAACGACCCCTATAAAGCTTCTAGCCTTGATCGGTTCTCTATGGACATTGTACCCCATGATATATGCCTCGCCTCTATCTGGAGTTATTATGCCTATGGTCATGCGTACCGTCGTGGTCTTACCAGCACCATTAGGCCCTAAAAGGCCGTATATTTCTCCTTTCCTTACACTAAACGAGACGCCATCAACAGCCCTTATATTACCGAAAGACTTCGTGAGATCATGTACTTCAACTACATTCCCTAGAGGCATACTAATCCATAAAATCATAAAGGATATTTTTAAGCATTATCACAAAATGGGGAATATATCTAAATGAAATAACTACACCTTAACACGTTTTATATGCCGATGACATAGTTTATGAGAGTTCTATCCTATCGACTATTACAAAGCGATTTATAAAATCGTAAATAACGATGAGGTTAAAGTTCCTTATATATACTAAGTGCGGCTCTATGCAAGGTATAAGCTACTGGCGATGGCGTTAACCATGGATGTGTAGCTATCTGTAATGTTATTAAATCCTCAAGCTTAGTTTTATGTTGGATTAGGACAGATAGCAAGTTTAGATATTCTCCTACTGCTGAAGGCCCTGCAACTTGTGCCCCTATTATTTCCCGTGAGAATCTCGATACTAATATTTTTAGCTTTATCGCTTTTGCTCCCTTAAGCACTGATGGATGCCTGTTTACAGCCTCTGCGAAACCAACAATATAATCTATCTTCTCACTTCTCGCTTTAGTCTCTGTAAAACCAACACATCCTAGAGTAATATCCCCTATTTTGGTAATGAATGCTCCGACTGGAAATGAGGGACGATATGGAGCTTTAACTGAGAACAGATTTAAAGCGGCTAACCTTGCATCATTTGTAGCCACGGATGCTAATCTGGCTAGGCTGGGCTTACCAGTTATAAAATCGGGCCTTTCTGCGCAATCTCCAACAGCAAAGATCAAAGGATCGCTCGTCCGTCTACACCAATCCGTCTCTATTCCCCCTAACATCCCAATACGAAGTCCCATTGCTTTGGCTAGGTCTGTATTAGGCCTTACGCCTACCGAAATTATTACAACATCAGCTGGAATAATAGTACCATTAGAAAGCTTCACGCCCTCGACCTTTTTATTACCCTCAATTCTACTCACTAGATTCCCTGTTAATATCTTAACTCCTTCCTTCCTCAGTTCTGTCTCCGCGAGAGAACAGAACTCCGGATCAAAATCCTTAGCTAAGCAGTGATTAAGTGCCTCTACAACGGTGACATCTTTGCCTAACTTTACGATATCATCTGCCATTTCGACTCCAGTAAATCCACCTCCTACTATCACTATTTTATCAGCTTCCCTCACTGCATCCACCATGGATTTTATGTACTCATATCTCTTTACGATATAGAAGACGTTCTCTAGATTGTCGTTCTCGAGATTCAGTTTAACTGGATGAGAACCTGTAGCAAGAACGAGTCTTGCATATTCAAGTTCCTCTCCCCCAGTCGTCTTGACTATCCTATTACTAGTATTTACTGATTTCACTTCGTCTACTAGGATCTCAACACCAGCATCTATTAGGGGCTTGTCTGGAAGTATATTTTGATCTATCGATTTTATTGATGAGAACAGGTATGGAATAGCACACGGTATTAACACCTTTTCTTCTCGACGGACGAGGATTATCCTCTTATCAGGATAGAGGTGACTAGCAATTAAGGCTGTAGTATACCCCGCTGGCCCTCCCCCTATTACCACGACGTCTGCTTTCTTCATATTTTCTCACTTCAGAAAGGAATTAGATCTCGAGTTTATTTAAAAAGTTATCTTTAGGACTAAGGTCATGATATATTATCGATTCTGGAGGACTTCCAAACTCATATCACGTATTGGTAAGTTTACAGTTGTTCAATGAATTCACTAACTGTTCTCTTAATCACATCCTCATATTTACTTACATGTCCTGCTCTAAATTCTATTACTTCATAGACGCTAAATCCGCTTTCTCCAAGCATCTTCTTCAGTTCCCTGCCAGCTACGCCTCCCCATCCATAATTAGTCACTATAAGCACTTTCTTATTCTTAGGGATCTTCTTAATCATCAACTTGATAACATGCTCGATTACTGGAAATATCGACGCATCATACGTAGCCGTACCGATTATTATACCTGATGCACCGAGCAGATCTCCTAGTATATCACTGATCTCATCCCTAGAGTCATCTAAGAACTTATATACTACGTAGTAGACGCCTTTTTTATTCAATATTTCAATGACTCTCTCTATTACTTCCCTTACAAATCCATACATGGAACTGTACACTACTACCACCTTCTTAATACCATCAACATTCATTCCACTGCTCCATAGCCTATAATGTTCTACAATACTCTTCGATCTTCTCCATATCAAGCCATGAGAAGGAGCGATCACTTCTATATCGATGCCTAACTTCGTCAGTTTCTCTATGGCCCTTATCACAAAACCAGTGTAATAGCCTATTATATTCGCTATGTACTTGCGTGTATAGAAGCGATATTTCTTCATATAATCCTCGTTAAGTTCATCATTATATATTCCAGGTGGTATCGAATAAGATCCAAAAGCATCGCACGTGAACAAAATACCGTGTTCATATAAGTAAGTCATAATGGTCTCGGGCCAGTGAAGCCATGGAGTGTAAATGAATTTAAGCCTATAACTACCTATAGTCAGTTCTTCTCCATCCTTTACAGGCCTAAACTTCGGTGTAACTCCGTAGAAGGACTCTATCATGGAATTTACTAAAGGATGGCCAATTACCGTAATTTCGGGATTTACCTCTAGTAATGCCTTTAAGCTACCGCTATGATCCGGTTCCATGTGATGTACTACTAAGTATCTCACCTCACTAGGATCAACTATTTTCTTTAGTTCACTAATGAAGAGGTCGCTATATTCACGCTTCCATGTATCGAATACGATGACCCCTCTTTTAGTCTTTAGGACATATGCGTTATACGTTATACCCTCTGGTATAGTCCATAGACTTTCAAAATACTTTACCTGATCATCATCTAGGCGTAGAATGTATAGATTGTCCATCATCTTAACTCTATGCGTTCTTACCATGTATCAAACACCGAGATTATTGTTGATAAAATCCATGAGGTTCTTTATTTTTGAGGTCTTGCTGCTCTTTCAAGCCATTTACGAACTTCCTCTACTTCTTCCTTAGGCACCTTGCCTTCCTCATAACAGAACCACCAGTCGAAGCATTTGAACATTTTCACTCTCTCTTTCGCCTCTTGTACAGTTCCAGCTGGCGGAACTATTACTGCATCTCCTATAAGCTCATTGTTAGGCCAATTCGCAGGCGTGGCTCTACCGTACTTATCCGTTATCTGTATGGCTTTAACTAATCTTAAGATCTCGTCTATGTTCCTTCCGTTATCTAATGGATAGTAGAGGATCGCCCTAATAACACCATTAGGATCTATAATAAATACAGCCCTCACTGTATGAGTTGTGCTCTGAGCATGGAGCATGCCAAGTTTACTAGCTACCTCTCCTCTCGGATCTGCTATTATCGGGAACTCTATCTCCACTCCAAACTTATCCTTTATCCACTCAATCCACTTCATATGGCTGAAATTACTATCAATACTTAGTCCTATTAGCTCTGCATTTAGCTTTTTGAAGTCCGCATATCTTTTAGCAAATGCAACGAACTCTGTAGTGCAGACTGGTGTGAAATCTGCTGGGTGACTGAAAAGAACCCAATACTTGCCCTTAAAATGATCCGGTAATTCTATTACTCCTAATTGGGTTATTACTTTCATTTTAGGGAATTGTTCGCCAATAAGAGGTATAGTTCCGGGCATAGCTTATTCCCATTATTAAAATATCCAAAACTTGTATATTAAAGCATA
>QMRV01000152.1 GCA_003649445.1 Thermoprotei archaeon
CCTTAGCTTTTACCTTGAAGGTCCCCACCGTTCAAACCCACTAATTACGCTCATTTTTAATTAATACATACATATATAAAAGCAGTTATTGTGCCAAACACGCGTTTTCAAGGCTTTGACGATCCCTTCACAAGCTCATCATAAGACCTTCAGCGCTCAGCCCTAAGCCTCTACAACGGCTGAGGTAAATGAGAGCTTGTTTATCGCTTTAAATGCTCTCTCACATACCTTAGCCTCGCTTTAGCCTGTCCTAGCTTAAGCCTCGCCTCATGAAAGCCCTCAACATGCATGAAGTATGCATCGTAGTAGCATTAGTTTTTCACTTAGTATTCATGCCTTTAACCCACTGTATGAACTTAGGTACTATCCTCGTAGCTATCTCTTGTGCCACTTCATATAGCTTATTGAGGTCTACCTCTAAGTACCTGTGAGCTAGAATGTTTCTTAAACCTGCTATCTCAGCTAATTCTTCAGCTAGCTCTCTAGGCATTTTTCCTGCTTGAGCTAGCCTTTCAGGATACTCTTCACAGCTCTCAACAATACCTAGAGAGTATACCGCTGTTAAGTGCCTACATATGTCTAGCATTGCCTCAGCAATTCTGTAAACAGCTCTCTCAAGCGCTAATACATCCTTGTAACTTAGCTCATTGACGTTCTTAGCTAAGATTTCGTTCTTAACGAAATCAGAGTTTCTCCTAACTTCCTCAACTCTAGAAGCTACAATAGCCTTATCAACCTTGGGCTCTGGGTCGAGGTTAGCCCAATGCTCAACCTCAATAAGCTGGTCAATACCTTTTGAGGCTTCTTCACGCAGCTTCTCTAACTCCCTCGAATCCCCCTTTAAAACTATTCCTTCTCTAAGGATCTTAAGAAGCAGGAGAGGCTTAACTTCGCTAAGGTCAATAACATCTATGAAGCCCTCACCAACACCCAACTCTCTAGCTATTAGTGAGACGAGACCCGCTACGTCAAGTAGCGACTTTCTACTAGAGAACTTAATTACCACATCAATATCGCGGGGGCATCCACAACCCCTAGCAGTAGAACCAAATAGTCCTGCTCCCCCAGTCCTCTTCTATTTTCAGCTCACCTGAAACATCAAGTATTTGCTTTAAGACTTTTGGCTCCGCAGGGTCGACGACAAATATGGGCATTGACTTAAACTCCGCTATTATTAAGCCTTAACCTTAAAAACTTTCAGGTCTTGATGCTACCTTTTAACAGTCTATAAGGCTTTTAAGTTTCTGCACAAGTTTAATTGCATCTTCTCTATGTGCTTCAAAGTTTACTTTTGTCAGAAAGTTGTGGTAGTAGTTCGCGTGCAGTCTTTCAGTGCTCGCGAAGAGCCTGCCTATAGGCTCCCTTAATTCTTCAGACAGCTTCTCCACAATTTCAGCATAGTCCCTATGAGTATAGTGGCTCCAACCTTTTCTCTCCCCGATAGCGTTAAGGAGAGCTGTAATGGCACCCCAGTATTTCTCACCTGCTTGGGCTAGCTCACCCTTAGCATAAAGCTCCTCCGCATCCTTAAGATACTTCTCGTGAAGTTTCATGTAGACTTCAACTCTCATACTAGGATCTACGTCCTTAGTAATGCATTCTAGAATGATCTCTTCAACGCCTTTAGCTTTCCTTTTTGCAATTGCTGAGATTAGCTCATAAACCTCTTCGGAAACTTCGATGTTTTTCAACGTTCACCCCTCATCCGGGTATAGGTAGGAAGAAGCTAATAATAAGCAATCCAAATCCTGCTAAAAGTATGCGCATTGCCCTCAACCGCTGCTTCCTCTTAGTTTCATGCTCTAAGCTTTAATAAAATCCCTCAACCGTCCCATAACATTTATCAAATTCTTCCTCAACCCTATCTTTAGGGTATTCTCCATTGTAGAAGCACTTTACATGTAGTACGTCGAAGAACTTTCATGATAATTCACATTATCTGAACATCCACAGTGAAATCTTTTTTAAGATATCGTAACCTCTTTTTTTAGTTAATGTTTCTACAAGTTTTGATATTACTTTACTTGCATCAAGTATTTCCACCATAATGATCTCGCCATTACTTCCTAAATAGACGTTTAACCTCGTCCAAGTTCGTGGCTACAATGGCTAAGACAGATGACAAATATGATGTAAAGCATAAGTTATGCTAATAATACTGCACCTGTTGGCTTTATTCCATACTCAAAGAAATTTTGAACTAAGCATCTAGCTAACTATTCTGTAAGAACTTTTATTCTTAGCAGATTCGATATAGCTTCTGATTTAGAGGTTATTTCCTTATCTAGTGTAGCGAATTTCTCCACTTTGGCTACGTGACATGCTACAATATGTAGGAGGTCTAGTGTTCTTAGTTTAAGTTTTGGCGCAAGCATGAGCGATTGTTTTAAGACTTCGTTGAAGTCTATGTCCATCAGCTCAGCTCTCACCAGCTCTACTGAGTAGAAGGCTAGTTGTAGGGGGTTTTCTAAACTAGCTCGGGAATAGACGGATGCAAGTTCCACTAGGACTAGAGGGCTTATGACACGCTTCTCAGAGCCTAAGCTTTCGACAAATTCTTCAGCGTTTGCATGATGTGGGTCTTCCTCATCCACATATGATATTATGAGGCTTGTATCGAGATATATCAACGCTTGGTTCTCCCCTCATTTAGGATCTCGCTTAATCCTCCATGTCTAATCCTGTAATTCTCCTTCTTCAGTTCTTCAACGCTTACGCGCATACGTTCCCAGAGCCGAACCTCCTCGACTATCTTATCTAACCCCTTCTCGATCATGAGGTTTATGGCGTGGGATCTGCTTCTAGCAAGACCGTACTCTACCATCTTTTCCGCAAGCCTAAGAACCTCTTCCTTCACTTTTATCGTAATAGCTACGGACACCTAGGAACACCAAAGTACATTATGCTAAGAGTTTAATAAACTTTCTTTCTAGCTGAAAAAGTCCTGGGAAAAATCTAGAATCTTGAATAGTAGCCTAACCCTCTCATCGGCTATTCCGTGAACACATGCGAGTTTTAATGTTCTAAATTAAGCCAACCGCCATACGATAAAGGAGCTTAAGGACGTTCAAGTCTTGATTCTAACATGTATCTCGCATATTAGACGAGCTCTATTATTGGGGGATACCTTCTAAATTTAACCTTCCCCTCCCTTGCATCTAGTATTATCTCGTAAGGCTCGATGATGTCCATACCGATTACAACGTCGTGTTTAAGCCCATCAACTACGCCAAATACGTGTTCCAACGGAAGCTCGTAGCCTTCCACCTCCACCCTTGCAACGATATAGCCAATGACTCATGCTTTGCTCTCTTTAACTGCTAACATGACTTCCTTAGCGAGCTTTAGGTCAACAAAGCTCTTGGTAACGCCAGTATCGAAGAGTGCAGTAGATTCGACGACCTTATCACTAACCCTTAAAACCACTCTACCAGTTATTCGCACAGCCATAAGCCACACTTCGCCTACCGATAAACTTTAGTCGACTATTAGATTTATAGGGTTTCAGCATTCCATAAAGCTCTTCCATCGCTCGTTGTAAGTTTTACATGCTTGTATACGTTTTTGTACTGTCGAGAAAACCTATAGGTGTTTAAATGATCCAGAATCGTGGTTCAACGCTCTTCCTCACGCAGTTAATGGGTTCACCGCTGAACCTCCAATAGCCCATACCTGCCTTTACTATCTCAATGCCTAACATGTCAAGAAGTTTATGCTCAGGATTACTTCATACTCTTCAGGCGCAGGTTTAATGAGCTAATCGACAGGGCTATGCCCTATGAGGATAACCTAAACATCCTACTAGACGAGGCAAGGAAGATAGTGGCTGAAGAGCAACTTAGGAAGAGGGACTTCAAGGTTGAGAGACCACTCACTAGGCTTATACTTAGCTTTAAGCGCTGACCAGTGGATGCGTCCGCAGCGCCCTAGGATGTCAGCTTTAGGCATCTCAGTGCCCGACACGATAACCACGTCATAGTGTTTCGAGAGTATGTCTTTGACCACGAGGTATGTAGCTAGCTTGGCACCGCCACCCTTCAGGCCAGAATAGCTTCGTGAACGCGGTTACCTTTAGATGGGCCATCAATGAGCTATCTCGTCGTCAGACGTAGAGCATGTAGTACTCTGTCTTCTTAAGCTTTCCCGTTGTAGGGTCTACCTTTAGCCCAAGGGTCTCTAGCGTATCTACACCTAAGACTGGCTGTGCTCCTGGGAGCGCTAGTATCCTAACTGGGCCTTTCCTACCCTCAATCTCGATCTCCCCTATAAACACCTTAGCCTTCATCTTCCTACCATCACCTAGCCTAAGCTCGACGGTAAAAGGCGTTCCATAAAGTATCTCCTCTGCGAGGTCGAGGGGTAGGACCGTGAAGGAAGCACCTATATCCACTAGAAGCTCACCAACATACTCCCTCCTACCCCTAACGATAACCTTCGTAACCACGTGACCCAATCAACCCCCTCCCTCTTAAGCAACCACATCAATAGGTTTTAAATATCGACCCGCCTCAACCCCTCCTCACCACCGCTTAAAAATTAACATTTGAATGTATAGCTAAATGTGGAACAAATAAAGGTGATAATAAAGCTAACATAAGAATTAACATGAAAACATCAATTTAGCAGCAAACTAGTGCGTGCTTCACTCTAGTTTCTTCCCTTTAATTTTAGCAGTTTGTTTTCGTAGTCGACGGCTAGTCTGGTTATTGGCCATGTGATTCTTATTTTTGAAGATTTGTTTTAGATTTCCAGCATGCCCCGCTGAAGCTGCCTTTTGCGAGGCCATCGTTTTGAAATTTTCTAAAAGCGCGGCCAGCCACAGCGAAATTGGAAATTTACACGATATTTCAAGCAATCCTAGGCAGAAGTTTCTGCTATTCTATCGTTGAGTACTTAGTATTCTTAG
>QMRV01000153.1 GCA_003649445.1 Thermoprotei archaeon
CACATGGAAGTACAAGCCCCAATACTTACACCACACGCGACCTGTTAGTACTATACATTAACTTGGTCATACTCGCTATTATAACTACTGCTACTATGTTCTAAGAAATTCTGATATGTAAAAAGTTAATAGCTACCGCATTTTAGAATTTTACTGGATGAAAAGCCGATGATGAATTACTCCCGGACCTAGTCCGGTCGTGATGTAAACTTTCCCTTCCGAGGATTTGAAAACTCATTATTTAGGTGAATATTTATGCTTGTCTTAGGTAATATAACTTTAGATGATTTCATTTTAAGAGAGGGAAAAAAGTATAAGAACATCCTTGGAGGACCTCCTTCATATTCTTCATTTGCACTTAATAGCCTATTCGGGATAAGAATAGGTCTCTGTAGCAGTTTAGGTAAAGATTTTCCTAGAGAATATAAGGAGAGACTAGAAAATACCGCTGAAACCTACATTACTGAAAGAAATAATACTACAAGGTTCAAAATAATTGACATTGAACCCAGAAAAATGTTTTTACTAACATTTTCAGGAGAAATTGAGAACATAGATTTAAGCATCGACGATGTCTACATGTTTTCACCTGTGTATAGAGAAATTAAAATTAAATATCTAAATGAAGCCTCACGTATGGGGCTAGTAACCTTAGATCCTCAAGGATTTTTTAGAAAAATAGGTAAGGACAACGAAGTATACTTAGATATATTCGAACAGTTTGATTACATAGTTAAAAGAGTAAACATCTTACGTATGTCGCTTGATGAGTTCCGTGTTTCAAATGTTGCAAACATAAGAGACCATCTTAAAGGCTTTGTTAGGAAAGGTGTTGAATTAGCTGTAGTTACATCAAGTATGAAGGTTTACTATGCTACTAAAGAATGTTATGGCGAATTACCTACATACCGTAAAGTTCAAGTAGTTTCTCCAACAGGTGCGGGTGACGTATTTACCTCAGTACTTACTTATATCTATTCTAAAACCGCAGACCCTGTAAAGGCATTGGCATATGGCATTGTAGCTGCCAGTTTGTCTGTTGAAAAACTTGGACCCTCAGAACTAGATAGGGATAGGTTTTGGAAGAATCTTAAAGAATACAGGGAGCTAGCGGAAATTTAGTCCTCTACGAAAAGTATGGAAAGGTAGTTCTATATGGTCTTTCTGGTATCTAAATACAGCTTTTAATAACAATTTTTCCTTAGGAACACCTATGAACTCTACATTGCCGTTAATGACAATAGCAGGTACCACGGTTATACCGTAGTAATCTGCTATGTCGGGGTTTTCCATAGCTTCTACAATATCAGTCATTATTTTTCCTTTACTAGCGAAAGCAAACATATTTGCTTCTAAAGCAGCGTATGGGCAGTAAGGACATGTCAGCGTGACAATAACCTCTATGTAAGCTTTACCCTTTAACTGGCTTCTAAGAGCATCTATTGTTTCGTTAGATAATCCTGGATCTCCTGTTGATAGCCTTATAAGGGTTTCTATAAGTCCTTTTAATTCTTCGCCCGCAGGTATTCCAGTATATCTTATGTAGCCATTATACAGGAGTATTGAGGGTTTCCTAATAACCTTATATCGTTCAAACATCTTCTTGTCTTCATTTCTTTCTTCATAAAAAATTTTGGCTACCACTTTACCGTTAGATGTTTCACTTAGAAGCTTGCAAAGTTGAACTGTGGTTTCACAATATGCACATTCCAGGTCTTTGGTAACGAAAACCATACATTCAACAGGGTTTACCATATCTTTTAATGCTTCTCTCAATGCCTTCTTAGTTTCTTCATCTACTTCTAATTCCATAATGTATTTAGCCTCTATGGCTCTCTTTATTCACCTACAGTATTAGCAGTTTTAATCTTTTTCGCTGTTAAGGAAGCTAATATTCTATACCTCTTCTAGCCCTTATACCTTTATCAAAATAGTGTTTTACCTTCACCATTTCAGTAACTAAGTCTGCTACATCTATGATCTCCATTGGAGCATAACGTCCTGTAAATACTATTTCAGCATTCATCTTCCTGCATTCATCAATTAATTCAAAAGCACACCTCATATCTATGACATTGTACATTAATGCTACATTGATTTCGTCAAAAACTACTATGTCAGGTCTAAAGGTCTTTATTTTAATGAGTGCTTGCTTAATTCCCCTTCTAACTATTTCTATTTCTTCAGGTTTAGGTTTTTCAAGGCTTATAAAGTGTCTTGTTCCTGCTTGAATATAGCTTATAGGGAATCCTTGAGATGCTAGATATTCTAACATTATTTTTTCACCTGTTTCCCTGCCCTTGAACAGCTGGACAAAAAGTACTTTCTTCCTCCACCCAATAGCTCTTAAAGCTAAACCTAAAGCAGCTGTTGTTTTCCCCTTACCTAAACCTGTATATACGTGAAGCATCGATTAAACACTCCTCTAAGTGCTTATTTCCAGCTATAAAATTTAAGAACAACTAAACTTTCTTAGTACCGTGCTCTAATGTCCTATAGTAAACCGCTATTGAAAGCCTTTTAGAAGCTTCTTTAGCTGCATATGCAACCTTTTCCGGGCTTGTTCGCGGCTTTCTCCTATATTCTTCATTTAAAATGTTCTCATAAGGTATAAACTGCTGAACTACAAAAACTACTCTACCATAAGATTTAGAAACAATTTTTTCAATATCATCAGCTACATTTACTACATCTTCTACGTCTATTAGTTCTGGAACCATTGTGATTCGCAATTCGACAAAAGGTATGTTCATGGAAACCTTTACGCTTTCAATAATACGTGGAATGAAGATTTTAGTTAAATTCTGAGGTAAGCCTATTACTTTAGAATACTTTTCCACGTTATTTAGAGGAGCTTTTATGTCTAAGGCTATATGGTCAAGTACTTCTATAAGCTTCCTTATTACAGCCGGATTAGAACCATTCGTAGCTATACTTGTTTTCAAACCTAAGTTTTCCTTAGAATACTTAAGCAAACGTTTTAAAGGCCTTAACTGTAATGTAGGCTCGCCGCCCGTAACATGGAAGAAATCTACGAACCCATATGTTCTTTCTAAAGCTTTAATAACTACATTAATATGAGTTTTCTGTTTTTCTAAACCTCTAGCTAAGATAGAATTGCTACACCATGGACAATTAAAGTTACAGAAACTTGTCCAAAGAGTAAAAGATGTATGTTCAAGTACATCAACTAAACTTACTTCCTTCCATCCAGCAATGTAAATATAGGACTCGTCTGTAGATATTTGAGAAAATATTTTATTTCTTAAAGACATTAGCCTCCAAACGCTCTATATTGTACTCTAAGTTTAAATTCTGCTCTCTTACCTACATTCCAGCCTCTTAACGGTCTATAATATCCCACTATTCTACTCCATAGATCTACTTGATGGCCGCATTTAGGACATTTTTCAAATAACCCTATTGCTTGCCACCCGCACTTTCTGCAAATAGCTATTGTCGGTGTTATACTGAAGTAAACAACCTTAGTGTTTAAAGCAATACTTCTAACTAAGCTTTTTAATGCTTTAGGATCTGGGCTTTCCTGTAGGAATAAGTGCATCATAACTCCTCCAGTGAATTCTTGCTGTACTTCTCCTTCCCATCTTGCTCTATCAGGTATTGATATGTTAGCGTAGTATGGGATTATGCTGTTGCTATAGAATGGAGCAATACCATCTGTTGGAATTAATACTTCTTCTTTTTCTATTTCTTCTTTAAGATATTTCATATCTAATCTTGCTAACCTATAGCTTGTAGATTCTCCTGGAATTTCCTCAACATTGTATAAGTAACCATCTATTTCCTCATATTCCATAGCTTTTTCTCTAACCATTTTAACCATTTTCTTCATTATCTTAACTGCTTCTCCAATTTCTCCACGACTGCCTTCAAACCATAATTTAGGATTACGCATAAAGTTTGCTGCTGCTTCAGGTAAACCTATAACACCGAATGTGTTAAAGTGATTTCTAAAATGTCCAAGATAAATCCTTGAAATAGGCATTAGACCTGATCTTAAACTGACGGCGTACCTTTTTCTCCATGTTAGCAATACTCTTCGTGCGTTTTCCATTTTAGTATATAGCATTTCTTCGAAAATGTCCCATTCTCCTTTACTTAAAGCTGCCAGTCTAGGCATGTTTAATGTAACTACTCCTATGCTTCCTGTGGCGTCAGGTAATGCCCATATACCGAACGCTTGTCTATTCTTTATTAGATATTCTTCTATTTCTTCAAGATCCCTGCTTAGTCTAAACCCTGGTAATTGGTGTTTTAAACTGTTATTGTTATTAAGTCTACTAACATCTATTGTTAACCTACAGCAATTATGAGTTATTGTACCTAGTGAATGCATAAATAGATGGTCTTTTTCCAGTTCTATATCAATGAACTCTATTTCTTCCGGTAGGGTTTCTACTTTGACGTATTCTATAGGTAACACCGTTATATCGCTTAAAAACAGTCGTTTGGCCTCCTCAGACCATACCTTAAATTTCTCTATTACTGAAACACTATAAAGACCTTTATGATAACACATGCCATATTTTCTTCTTACTATGAAGAATGGAAGTCTATTGACTATGCTATCTCTTCTAAGTTTAGATCCCTTAGCATAGGTAAATCTTAAAACTTGACTGTGTTGTCTAAGTCTTATTGTGGTTGTCATTCCTACGAGCTGTGTCAATAGAGCAAGTTCTTTAGCTAAACTATGACTATTTATATGTAGTTCCATTCTACGTTTGTAGCCGTCTCCGTCCATAATACCTTTTATAAACGCCTTTATGACTGAGTGCGGAGAATTCCATATAAACCAAGGAACCTTTCTTTCGCAAGACTTGTCAGCTATACCATTTTTAACCAATGCTGTAGCTAATTTATGAGAGTAAACA
>QMRV01000154.1 GCA_003649445.1 Thermoprotei archaeon
TATACGCAGTAATACTGGCTTCAACACAAAGCCTAAATATGAGGCCCGAGTCTCTCTTCGCGTTCATTGCCTTATGTATATTAATAAACATCGGCTACAACTTATTCGAAAGCGGCCTAACATACATCACCAAAAAGAAAACACCTATTCTCTTCGCGAGACAAGCAGTACACCTATTATTCTCAGGAGAACTATTCCCCGTAACAGCTCTCCCCGTACCCCTACAGCAAATAGCATTCCTCTACCCATACACATGGACGTATATAGCTTGGCGAAAAATACTGTTTTCTGCAATGACCATTACAGATCCGGATTTCATAGCCTTCACTATAGCCTCGCTAATCATGTTTCTACTAGGTCTAACAGTATTCAAAATAGGTTACAATGAAATCTACAAAAAAGGACTAGTACTCTAGATGATATTCAAGAAAGACGAGAAAAATAGACATTAGTTCTTAAGCTAATGCTTCTTTAAAGAGGTAACTCCTTGTAAAACTCAAGCAAGTATAAGAAGCTCATGTAGTAGCCTTCGGCTCTTTATAAAAGATCCCCCATGTACTTAACTTACTTGAGAGAGGTCTACAGAGTAGTAGGCTGCGAGAGCTTCGCCAAGTCTACTCAACTTTCCTCTAGACACATGAGCCAAATTATACCTAGCTAGCCACCTGTAGTCTTTTCTCCTTAAGGCTTCGAGAAAATCTTCTCTAGAAACCAGAGCCAGTACACGCCTAAGCCTCTCAACACTAACCCTGTGCTCACGGGCCACTGCTTCAAGTCATCTACTACAGTCATCCTTCTAACCCACGCCAGCGGATAGTACTTTATCTTTACCTTCGTCGCATAGTTCTTAGTTATGTAGTAGCATTCTCCTTCACGAAGCATACTCAGCTCTCTGTACACGTCTTGGTAGTTTCTTCCCGTAATGCCTGAAATAAGCTTCGACAAGTACTCTAGTTCCTTAACATCTATTACTCGGAATACGAAGAGGTGCTCAGGCATATTTCTCGCAGCTAACGGCAGTGTTCTGTACTCCTGGTTTCCTAGAACAAAAACAATGTTCAGTTTACGCGCACACTTAGCAATTTCTTCAACTATGCTGGGCACACGGTCTTCGCGAACATACTCCACAGGCATTAATTCATCGATCGCCAGCACCAGTGGCTCCCATGGATCCCATGTACGGTAAAGAAGCTCCATCAATATATGTGAGAAAAAGAAGCGAGCAGAAGAATTCATTTCACTCAAATTAATAACAAAAACTCCCCTCATCTCTGGGCAAGAAGTCTTCTCGAAAACAGGGTGATAGAAAAGCCTCAGCCTTCTTATCGCCGCGTCACAGCCACTCTTAACATCTTCTCTAGTCTCACTACTCCTCATCTTCTCCAGCTCGTCGATAAGCCTTCCCAGAGAAACACTCCCCTCAATCCTATTGAGCGCCTTCACAATAACGTCTCTAACCATGTAGGAAAACACTCCCCGCTCTCCGAGAAAAAGGACACTAGCCTTCTCAATTACGTCTGATACTTCTTCAGGCTCCATGAAGTCAAACGGATTAACAAAGAAATCTACCCCGGCGACAACTTCTCTACCCAAGCTAGCTAGTTCACCAAAACTATCGAGTACAACAACATTAAACCCCATTTTCTTATAGCAGTCAACGAGATTTGCGAGCAAAGTAGTCTTACCCGAACCAGTCTTACCAACCATTAAAACATGGCCCCCAGGCTTAAAGAAAATATGCTCGTCTGCAACAACGTCTCCTATCATCCTATTACCAATAACCGTTCCTCCTCCACTGCCAGCAGAATCAGGCGTCTGGCTCGGATAACTACCCTCAAAAACTTTCTCGAGCAAAGCGCCGAAAAGTACTTCACTGAACTCGTACTTCAGCTTAAGATTAAACATATGCCTCGGGAAAAATCCTTCACTAAATAGCACACCCCTATACCATCCCTAGATGCGACTACGACACAGTCCGAGAGATCAGGAATCCTGTAGAAGTAAAACATTCTCTTAGCATAGTCCCCGGGAAAAAGCTTCGCTTCCCTAAACTTATCTCGAAGAGTCCCTACACAGCACTCAACAACCCTACACGAGCTAAAAACTGTCTCAAGAATACTCTTAACCTTCCTCTCCTTCTCCCTAAACAACACACTAAAGAATCCATGTAGCTCAACCAAGACATAGACATTGCCCTCTCTTTTCACGATATAAAGGCGCCTAACTAAAGGCAGCAGCGGAGAAGGATTAAAAGGACCATACTTCGTCAAAACCTGGTAACAGAGAACCTTACACGGAAAAATACCGTGCTGAAGCACACCATTAGGCTCAGGATCACTCGCAATAAACTCAGCAGTAAACACCCAAGGAAACTTAACTGCAACAAAAACAAGCGGAACACCCGCTAACAAAAGCCTCGCAATAAATATCAGTATATTACGAGACAAGAGAATCCACGCCACAACAAGAAACAAGAAGAACAACAACGGAACATAATAAGCAACAAGCAAAACAAACACCCACCTACGCCTCATACAACCCACCCCTCCACCCAAAACCATTCCCACAAGAAATATTAGCCTAACCTCCTTTTGCCACTATAGTTACAGAGTTAAAGTAGAATATCATTTAGGGAATATTGCTCAAGACCTAGATTCGCGGGCTAAAGTAGACGTAAAGTACAGTCATCAAAAACGTATTATCTTTCAGAAAGAGCAATTTATGGAAAAACTACAGCCGAAGGCTAAGTCTTAGTATAATCAAGCATCATCAAAACTCAGAGCACTAGAATACCAGTAAAGTTTTCAGTAGCCTTAATGCCCAAACATAGAGCAAAAGAAGTCTCATAGTTGTAGATGACGTTAAAAGAAGCTAGAGTAGAATGGCTTCAAGAAACACATTTCATATACAGATGTGAGAATAATTAAGTTTTCTGCTAGAAGTAGAGAAGATGCAAAATTCTTCTCGACTTATTAAGAAAGGTCGCAAGAGACCAACGGAGTATACAGAGGAAGAGGCTTTAAGAAAACTTAAAGAAGAAGACTACAGTAAAGCAAAACATATTTAAGAAAATAATAAAAAGAATAAAAAGGCAAGACGCATTAGAACTTATTGAGAGACGAAGAACTAAAAACTCTACGCCTCTCTAACAGTTTTAGCTGCAGAAACATAATATTGTTTCTTTATTTGTTTATTCAATATTATGGGGATGTTGCCAACTTAAGTTTCTTGGCTTAAAGTTTCACAAAGTTTAAAACAACTTTATAATCGTAGTCCTTGAGAAGAAAACATCCAAGCTAGAGTTATAAGAATTGTTTCTCTCATGTTATTCTTACATCAAAGAGAAAAGTAAACACTCAGAAGCTGAACAGTCTTCATTATTGTGAAAAGCTTACATTTCCTTTCTGATAACAGGATTAAAGGGAGAATATGAGAAAAAATATTTACCTATTATTCTGCTGGTATGTACTATATGTATATTAGTGCAAACACAAGCAGTGATTCAAGAGGAATAGAAAGAATAATTCTACGTTTTAATAACCAAAAAACAATCGAAATATATTATTTTGAAAGCTGGATCTACGGCTCAACAAATTAAAGCTAATTATTAAATTATTTAAACCCGAATATCTGCATTAAAGTGTTTTTATGGTCTACTGAAGATTTTAGATCAAAGAGAATAGTTAAAGAAGAAATATTAGTATTAAAAAAGCTTTCAAAGCCATAAAATGTGACAAAGTAGCACATATAATTGAGAAATATAAAACTAAAATAAGACATTATTAAACATTATGCTAAGATTGCTGTAAGTAATAGTTTAAAATAACACTAAGATAAAAAATACCTTTATTTAGTTCTATTATTCTCTTTAAAAACTTATTCTATAAAAATCACGCATATGACGATCCATATAATCGAAATGTATAGTAATACTTTTAATATTTTATACGCTTTTTCGTTTCTAAATACATTATATACGAATAGAACATTTAATAACGCTAGTATTGAAAGAAAGGACCAGTTAAATATCCTTATTAAATCTCTTCTAAGTAATACAGAATGTATGGTAAAAAATAATCCTACTATAAGTGGTATTAAAGGTCTAATCTTGTTGTCTTTCAATACTATCACCCTGATATCAGTTTTACTAAGGTGGCTCACAGCAAGACCAGTCAACTCTCTTGCATGCTTCATTAAGACACCAAGGACATTCTCTAGATAGACAATAAATGCATTCTCCGCATGCAGCGAGGTTGCCTCCAGCGCACTCTAGGCATGCGTGAATACAGAAACCGCACACTAAGGCACACTCTGCTAGTTTTACTTTATCGTATTCTGCACACCAGTAACATTTATAGTATCCAGGTGGGCAAGGCGTATATTTTCCTATACAATTATGGCATCCTGTAACATTGTATGATTCAGGTCTTATAGTTGGCGATAGTTTTGAGAGACAAGGATAGCATGGACTTCTTGCTATACTTGAGGACTGCATGACTGGTTGTGATTTATAAGTAGAATAATTCAGTAGAGTCGCTAATATCATTACTAAGAACAATAGTAGTGCCGCGCTCACTATTTTTACATCATTATTTTTCTTTCCAGTCACGTTCTACTTTATTTCTGCAAAAATATATAATTTTTTTCTCCCAAGGAGAATGTGAATAATAAAGCAAAGTATATATACTCACTCTTAACACAATATTTGATGACAATAGGACACGAATATAGGGTCTTATTTTCCGGTAAAGAATGTCATAGAACAACATTTAATGTATCTGCAAATAAATTTATGATTTCTCTGCCTTTACTCGCAATATTTAGTATATTATTTTTGAATGA
>QMRV01000155.1 GCA_003649445.1 Thermoprotei archaeon
TAGAGAAAACTACTTGTTTGATCAAAGAACTTTATGTTATATGAGCCCAGGTTTTTCTTCTTTCCCTTACTTCAATTTACTTGTAGTTATTTTCGGCTTATTGATTATATATAAGAAGGCTTCACTAAGGGCTCCCGGATTGGTAGTTGTTGGAGGCTTTTCTCTTCTTTTGTATCTATTATACTTTAAGGAAATTTACTTATGGTATTTCTTCTGTATTTTAATCATAGTCTTTTCTACGTATTTAAGTATTAGTGATGAAAATATATTTTCTAGATTTAAGCTACTGGTTATTATAGGTAAAAGAGTTTCTTCAATTAAATCATTTATATACATTAGGAGAAGTAAAGTTAGTTTTGTTAAAGTAATTGTAGCGTTTTTAGTAGTAATTATTTTCTTTGAGGTCTTTTCAGCTACCGGGAGTTTCCCCGGGAAATCTTTAGCTGCAATTAAAGGTAGGGGTCTTGAAGAAGTGTGTATATGGATTCCGCGAAGCGTATATAGTAGCTACTACTTAAATGCCGCTATTTTGCCTTATGCTCCTGCGCTATCGCCGTCGCTTAGTGTTAATTCTATACGGTACAGTTACTTAGAAGGAGTTGTTTGGGAGAAAAGGTCTAGAAATCTCCCCTACTTGCTTTATGTGAGTGGAATTAAGTGGCTTACTACTGTTGGAGCGGAGTCAGCTTACTTTTCACAGTATTTAGCTGAAACAGGTTTACGTGAAGTAGCGTCTACTAAGAATATTAGTGTATATGAAAATATGCTAAATGTTTCTCGCGTAAGAGTTTCTCCTGAAGCTATTCTTGTCTTCGGAGATGTTAATTTCCTTGAGACTCTGAGCAATATTATTAGGGAAAACAATATTACAGTTAAAAGCACGCCTCCAGTGATTTTTGTTAAGTCTATTGAGGAGTACAAGATGTTTAATCATTCTCCTATAATATTTTATAATCGTGACTATAGGTCGATGGCTCTGGAACTTTATTTAGAGAAATATAACTTAGTTAAAGAGTATAATGGTGTAGTTGCGGACAGAAAAGTACTTGTTTTGAGGAAGGGTGAGAAAAGAGATTTTCCATGCAATATACGTAAAGGAATTATTTACACTGTGTGGGTTAAAGCATTGTTTAATGCTAGTGGAGGAGCTCTAGTTGTCAAGATAGGCGATAAGACTTTAAGTCTTATTACAGAAAAAGAGCTCTTTAATCCAGTTTTCTTGTGGATTGAGCTAGGTAAAGTAGTGTCTGGCGAAGAAGCCAGTAGTGTAGAAATTGAGTGTACGGTAGGCACATGTGTTTTAGAGAAACTTATTGTAGTTCAGCTCGACACCTTTGATAGAGTATTAGAGCTTGTTAGACAAGATCTTAGTGGGAGAAACTTTGTTTACTTATATGACTTAGAGTTCTTTTTCACAAGTCTAGGGTTTAGGTCAGGTGTCGACGAGGAGTTCTACTGCAGAGCAGCGGTATGCTATCCGTTCAAAAGCTGTAGAGGAGAACTTTACTTCGACTTACCTGAAGAAGGAGTCTATACTCTTACAATAAGGGTGTCGCGAGTAGCAAGAGAAATATTCATTTCTTACGGTGTTTTCGACTCAACATATCTTGCATTCAATATACCTATTGGCTACGGCTACTCTAACTTAACTTATACTATTAAAGCGAAGACTGGGTCGCATATGCTCTTAGTGTATATTTCTAATATTCGTCCTCAGTGCATTTACTTCGACTACCTGTTAGTAGAGCCTCAAGGCTTTTCGTTCATAAAATTCCTCAAATCTATTTTCTCTAAGACTGCTGACTATAAGCTGGTGTCAAGTTCTCCTACGGAAATAGTTTTGAATCTGAATAGAAGCGCCTACATTGTCTTGCATGAAGATTACTCGGAGAAATGGAAGCTAATACTACCTAATGGAACTTCTATTTCGCCAGTACTATGTGACACTGGAGTATGCTGCTTTAAGGCTTCAGCAGGAGACGTTAGAATAGTGTATGCAGAGGGTATGAGAGAGACTAAAGTGTATTTGAGGAATATCTTCTTCGCCGTTTTTCTTTTACTTTCTTTAGTAGTTGATGCGGTGGTAAGTTATGTCGGAAGAAAAAGAAGATAGAGTAAAAGAGCTTTTAATTAAGTCTGCTGATGAACTAAAAGCTGCTAAAATTCTCTCAGCAGTAGGGCTAGAAAAGTATTCTCTCATACACATTAAAAGATCGCTGAATTTTCTATTACAGTGTATAGCCGAACTATACGGAGTACCTCCTTCAATAGACCTTTTAGAGAATTTAAATAGACTCAAAGAAATTATTGTTAGTAAATATTGCGAAGAATGGGTTAATGAGCTTTATTCAGAGCTTGATAAAGAAAGCATCGATGTGAATTTCTGGAATAAAAAACTACTGGATTTAATTAGTTTAATCGAGGAGAAAAAAGATGCTGCAGGAGTAGAAGAAGGCTTGACTTATCTGTGGAATGAGGGAATTGACCTCAAAGCAGTTTCAGCGCTTACTTTAATTCGAGAATCTGTAGTAGGATTACTTAGTGCGCTGAGAAAAGATCCTGTGAAAATACTTATTCTAGGAGCAGTTGTGACCTGTATAGCTGCTATTGTCAACGACTATGTTCTACATAGTCCTAGTGCACAGAAACTCTACAGCTATACACTGTACTTAATTGCACTAGCTGTTTTAGGTAGAATAGCGCAGGCAGCTTTTGCTAAATTTAAAGAGAAGAAAGGTGCGCCGGCCGGGATTTGAACCCGGGTCACCGGCGTTCTTCGCGCCGAGAGGCACATGGAAGGCCGACGTCCTACCAGGCTAGACTACCGGCGCAGTCTATCTAACGCGCGACCCATTAATTAACTTTCCGTCTTTAATTCTAGTTGCCCTGAAAGAGGATTGTAGCGGATTTTAAGTATACTTAACGCCGTCTTACCTATAATGGCTTCATCTACTTCGGAGGAAATTACTGCAGGAACTGTTCTCTCTAGCGAAAAGAGCTTTACTTTAACTTCAGTTTCGCCTAAAGCATCTAGCTTAATTTGTTTTGCTAGAATATATGGTAGAATTAAGAAGTCTTCGGATAAATCTACTCTGCACTTGACTTCAATTTTTGCTGAAGGGTCTTGGGGATTCGCTATTTCTAGTTCAATGTACTTTGCTTCTGTGTCTTCTCTAGCGACTTCTATTTCTACTTCTAAGTCTTTTCTGCCGAAAATGATACAGGAGGCAGCTTTAAGGCAGAGTGACATTAAGGCAGCGATTAAGCCTAAACCGATATTCTCTACCCCGTAGGTCAGTATGTTTTGAGTTATTCCTACTCCAAGTAGTATTGCCGATATAGCTGCTGAAACAAGTGAGCCAGCAACTATACTGTAGGCTGAAAGAAGACCTGCAATAAGCGGTGCTAGAGATGCTGATAGCAGGGGTATTTTTTCTCGAAGTAACAGTATGTATGCGCCTAAGTACTCTACGTTAATGGTTGAGGAGAAAGTCCAGGGGAATACTAGGGCGAGAGCGTCTAAGACTATTGAGAGAAGAAGTAGGACAGAATATAGTGGAATTTTGTATACTGCTATTGTTTTTTCTAAAGGAGTCTTGAATTCAACGGTAGAGAATGGAATTAGCTTCACTATTTTGCTGTATATTTTAATTATTTTCTTTACTTCGCCTATATATGTTTTAAGGAAATCTTTATCTAATGTAGATACTCTAGACAATTCGAGCAGTTTTTTGAATTCTTTGCTGTATGGATACTTGCTTTCAGATAGTTTTTTAAGTATTTCAGAGAGTGGTAAGTTCTTTAATCCTTCTTTTTCAGCTATGGCTGTCACAGAGTCTATTAACGCTGAATTTATGTGCAGTACTGCTTGTTCACATAGCCCGGCGTTAACTAAGAGTTCGGCTGCTTTGAGTCTATCTTTGATATTTTCTCTAGGCATTACTCTTCAATTTACGTTTAAAACAATTTATTCTTTATGTCTCTTAAAGATGTTTAGATTATTGAAGTAAAATAAAGGCTATTTACTACGGGTAAGGAGGGACTCTTATTTTCTCTGAATCTCTTTTAACTACTATTCCGCAGTCAATGTGTCTTAGCAGTATGGTGTTTTCAGGGAAAATATCTGGTCCCAGTTCGACTTCAGAGGGGTCGACGAGACCTAGTCCTAGCGCCGTATAGACATACGATAAGTTGTAGCGCCAGTCTAGCTTCAAGGCTTTTATAGCGATGTAGCTCCAAAGAGCTAGTGTAGTATGTGCCTTAATGTTTACTTCAGTTACTTTTATTTCTCCATCGGCGTTTTCCTTTAAGTCTATACAAAAGAATCCTGTAGCATTAGGGTCTATTGTTTTAACTGCTTCAATACAGACTTTGTTTACTTTTTCGTCTACAATTATTTTCGCTACAGTAGGTGTTCCAGTGATTCTTGATGGAGATAAGTGAGGGAAAATATAGCGTAGTCTTTCTCTAGTGAAAGAGGCTACGAGTTTTCCTTTGTACCATAAGCTGTCCCAAGCAATATCTCTTCCAGGCAAGTACTCCTGTACTATAAAGAAGTCTTCTTTTATTCCTTGCCTTAATTTCCATAAGTTGACCCATGTTTCAAGTTCCTTGAGAGAGGATACGGGCAGACTTAATTTTCCTCCTGCTCCTTTCCGTGCTCTTACCCAGAGTTTACCGTATTTTTTGAGCATTTCTTCTAACTCGCTTCTATTTGTCTCAGAAAGCAGTTTTGTGTCGGGAACAAGGTTCTTTTCTCTTAAAGTTAGGTATGTGAAATACTTGTCTCGGCCAATGCGGAAAGTTTCTTTAGGAGGTAGGAGAGTTTTACAGGGGA
>QMRV01000156.1 GCA_003649445.1 Thermoprotei archaeon
ACTTAAAATGACACCTTTAGAGAAGTTAATGGAATATCCTGGATAAAAACCATATTTTTAATCTTCTTAACTAACTATTCTAAGTTTAACTAAGTGTGTAGCACAAGATATGCATGGATCGTAAGCTCTAACCACCATTTCCAACCTTTGCTCAATAGTAGCTAGTTTTTCACCCTTCGAGAGGAGGTTGTTAGCTAGCTTTTAGGCTATCTCGGTTATCAACGGTAGCTTAACGTTGGATATCGCAGCTATATCGGAGATATTGGCCCTTTCCCCTATTCCTAGTCAACCTTTAGATCACTTCGAGGTAGTTCTCCTTTGCCTCATTATGTCTCATACGAATAGGTTGGAGGTATTGAGTAAATTAGCGTAACTTTACCCCAAGGGATCGTAGGGAATAGAACTGGCCGAAAGGAGAGCTTAGAGGGGCTTTAAGAGAGGGTCGAGCTGACCTGAGATAGGAGTTAAGGTTATTTTTGCTTTCTAGGCTAAATTTAACGGGGTGACATCGAAATGATAATTACCGAGCAAAAACCGTTTGACAAGATCAAATCCATGCTGGAAAAGTTCAACAAGGTGTTCATCATCGGCTGCGGTGAGTGCGCAACCCTATGTCAGACTGGGGGTGAGGATCAAGTCAAGGAGATGAAGGAGAAGCTGAAGGGGCTAGGCAAGGAAGTCACAGGCACTGCTGTTCCTAAGACGACGTGCGACAAGAGGATCCTCAGGAGAGACCTGAAGAAGTTCAAGGAGGCGATCGAGGCTGCTCAAGCAATCTTGGTCATGGCCTGTGGCAATGGGGTACAGGCAGTCGCTGAGTTCACCAGCAAGCTCGTTGTACCAGCACTCAACACGCTGTTCATGGGCGAGATAGAGAGGATAGGGAGGTTCTATGAGAGGTGTAGAGCTTGCGGCGACTGCGTCCTCTTCGAGACCGGGGGGGTGTGTCCGCTGACTCAGTGCGCCAAGGGCTTACTCAACGGGCCGTGCGGTGGGTACGCCAACGGGAAGTGCGAGGTGGGAGGCTGGGTCAAAGACTGCGCTTGGGTCAAGATATTTAACGCCTTGAAGGAGCAGGGGAGGTTAGACCTCTTCCTCAAGTTCAGGCCCCCAAAGGACCACAGGAAGTGGTTTGCTAGCGGCCCTAGAGAGCTGGTGTGGAAGGAGAGGAAGGAGGCCAAGGCCGAGGAGAGGGAAGTCTGGATACCAGGGGAAAGGTGGCCTCCCAAGGAGACCTATAGCGAGCTGATGAAGAAGCTCAAGGACGGCGAGTTTGTCATTACGGGCGAGGTTGAGCCTGTGAAAACCACCAGAGTTGACAAGGTCCTAGAGGTCTGCAGGACGATTAAGGACTATGTGGTGGCCGTGAACGTCACGGACAACCCGACCGCATTCGCGTATCTTAACACGCTGACCACTTGCTACTACATTGAGAAGGAGGTAGGCCTCGAGACCATTTACCAGATAACCGTCAGGGACAGGAACAGGCTAGCGATAACCTCAGACTTGCTCGCCGCTGGCCTCCTCGGGATAAAGAACGTGCTAGCTCTCTCAGGCGACTTTATCTCGGTCGGCGATAACCCGCAGGCTAAGCCCGTCTACGACATTGACAGCACCCAGCTAGTATGGCTGGTTAGGAAGATCGTCGACAAGGGCGAGGACATAGCCGGGAACAAGATAGACCACCCGCCGAAGCTGCATGTCGGAATAGCTGCCAACCCTAATGCCGAACCTCTCGAACCGGAGCTCTACAAGGTGCTGAGGAAGCAGAAAGTCGGGGCTGAATTCATCCAGACCCAATGTGTCTACGACATCGAGGTGCTGAAGAAGTTCCTTGACGAGGCTAGATCGATAGGCATTAAGCTCCCAGTGCTCGTTGGTGTCACGCCTTTCAAGAGCCTCAAGATGATGGAGTGGATGGTGAAGTTCGTCCCCGGGATAAAGGTACCTGAAGAGATGCAGGAAAGGCTCAGGAAGGCTAGGGAGAGAGGCAAGGAGGCCTTCAGGGAGGAGAACCTAGAGATATTCGGTGAACTCTGCAAGGAGATCAAGAAAACGCCGGGCGTCGCCGGGATACACATGATGGCCGTCGGCTTTGAGGAGATAATACCTAGTCTCCTCAAGAGGGCCGGCTTAGCTTAGCTCCTTTTTCTCCTAAAATAATAAGGCTGGAAAGCTCGAAGTCCACCTTAAGAGAGCGCTTTCCCCGAGGCCCTACCTTAAAGAGGTTACAGCTCTGGAGGTAAGCTCGCCTAAGCTCCTCGTAATACGTGACACTTTATTCATAGGGATACGTACTAAAGAGCCGAGCGAGTTTAGCGAACTCTGTAGAGCACATGATGAATGCGTACTTTATGAAACGGGAGAGGTTTGCCCTATAACTAAATGCGCAAAAGGTTTACTTAATGGTTCTTGCGGAGGTGTGAGAAATGGTAAATGTGGAGTAAACCCCGAGAGAGAATGTGCTTGGTATCTTATCTATAAGAGGCTTAAATTAAAGGCTATGTAGCGGCAATAAATATAACTGATAATTCTGGAGCTTGTACTCATATGAACCTACTAATTCCATCATATGTTATCCAGAGAGACGTGAGTATAGAAACGGTGTATCAACTAACTTGTAGAGACCGTAATAGATTAGCTTTAACATCAGATCTTCTAGCAGCTGTAGCACTAGGTATTAAGAACATCTTAGTTATGACGGGTGACTATGTTACACTAGATGATGATCCTGGGCAAAACCCGTTTTTGACTTAGACTCTGCAACACTACTTTACCTGGTAAGGAGAATGGTTGATGAAGGAGTTGATTTGACGGGAAATAGGGTTGAGGGCGAAGTCAAGTTTAATGTAGGGATAGCTGGAAATCCTAATGCTGAGCCCTTAGAATTAGAGTTGCTTAAAATAGAGCGTAAAGTAAGGCTTGGAGTGGACTTTATTCAGACACAATGCGTTTTCGACATAGAACTAGCGAAAAACTTCCTTAAAGAGATAAAGAAATTTAATACCCCAGTACTAATGGGTATCTGTCCTATAAAGTCTATAGGCATGATGAAGTGGTATATTGAAAAGTGTCCTGGAGGAATAAAAATTCCTCGAGAAATTCAAAAAAGACTTGTAGAAGCTAGAAGGCAAAGGGGTAAAGAGGCTGTTTTAGAAGAGAGTATAAGGATTTCTGCTGAGTTAATAAAGGAACTAAGAAAAACAACAAATGCCGCCGGAGCACATATAATGGCTATAGGATTCGAATACGTCATACCTAAAATAGTGAAGTACTCTCAGACTTAAGTTTAACAGTTTTACCTAAATAGTTAATGAAACATACAGTAGCTGAGCGTGTGGAGACCATAAGCTGCCTTATAATGCTTAATTATTATCTTATCCTTAATAACTAAGCATCTACACGTGTCTATAATCTTCTCTTTATATCAGATATTGATCTCAAAATGTATACGTCGAAAACCGCAGCTACCGCCAGCGATGCTATGATGACTATTATGAACCAATATTCGCCGCTACGAACAATTAAAACGTGAGCCATATAATAACCTGCCTCCCTCTACCCTCCTTATATATCATAGTTTGCTTTCTCAGTAAATTATTTTAGTGCATAAAGGAAGACGTGTTATGGTTGAAAGCAATTTCCAGTTCTAGAATAGTTTGAATCCTATGATTCCTTATTTAATACCGCTTAGAATGTTTATTTGAGAAATATAGCAGGTGAGCTCTTTATGAGAGTACGCGACAAGTATTTAGTGTTCTTAGCAATTTGCTTCTTCTTAGTGCTATTGTTCCCTTTGTTTCTTGGATTCGAACATGTTTGGGAAAGAGAAAAACCAGTACCAAAATATAAGGAGATAAGCTATGAGGAACTTCTTTTAAAGATTAAAACCGAAAATCTTACATTATACTTACCAGTTAATGTTAGCGGCCTATATGTAAGTAGAATAGTGTATTTCGAAAATACTGTTGAACCTTCTGTCGACGTAAATTTTGCTACTGAGGGGTACGATGTTTTATGGTTTAGTATTAGGAGGGAGTTGCAGCTAAGGAATATTACATCTTTCTCGTTCAAAATAAACAATGCACATGTTGTTGGCATTATTCTTGAATACTCCGATAAACACTACAGGATATTCAGATATAAAATTGAAATGTGGATTAGTGTCCGTGAAGGATACACGTTATACTACCATATACTAGCTTCATCACGTATGACGATAAATGATATTAAGCAAATATTGTTTTCTTTAAGAGAAGTTTGCCGATAACGGTTTTCTACTAATACCTTGAGGAACCCGACGTTTATTGTAGATGAAGGAAGAAAGCTATTCAGCGGTAATTGAGGAGCATATGTGTTTTACTTCACATACTCTACACTTCCATAGCTCTTTACTCTTAGGCTTCTTAGTTCTCTCTACTTCCAAGAAACGTTTTAACGTTTCTTTAGCATTGTTTTCATCTACTTTACTATCCATTGTAATGAGCTTCTTTGCTTCTAAAATATAGACTTGTACTCTCTTCCTACTTCTACGGAAGAAAAACCCGTAAATGTCTGCTTGAGTTTCAGCTATTTTCAAAATTTCACCGAGGGTTTCCATGTTCCTTGTTGTTTTAAACTCGTATACAAAGTCCTTAGTTAGCCCGTCGGGTTCTGCTGTAACTACGTATTTCCTCCATTTAAAATACCATCTTATTGTAGGATATTTTTCCTTAATCATAACCTCTAATATCTTACCTCTAACTTTTGAAGGTAAAGTGTTAAAATCAACAGCTACAGCATTTAATTCTTTAATCTTATTCTCGAGAGACTTTTTGAGAGATGGAGC
>QMRV01000157.1 GCA_003649445.1 Thermoprotei archaeon
ACATAGTATACGACTCCGTAATAGACTACGAGCTCGCGAAGAAGAGCCCCGTAGCAAGAAAAAACATTGCTGAGTACGCCGAAAAAGCCCTGCGGCACCTAGACCCTCCTCCCTGCGACCTAGCTAGAGCCGCTGCTGTAGGACTCATTAAGGGGCGCGTCTACAGCGAGATCGTCAAAGTCCTAGAGAAGAGAGACTTGGAGAACTTGGGGTACTGGACGGCGCTCTGGCTTGAGAGAAACAGGCCCACGGGAATGCCCCTCGACTTGGCTGGAGAGCCTAGTCCGGAGGACTTCGAGGAGGCGTATAGCGAGCTGGTGCGCGAAGGAGAGCCCGAGGCGGCAGACTACTTGAAGGAAGTCGCGGAAGAAGAGGGAGTGCGCTTCAGCGAAGACAGAGCAACCCTGAGGGCGCTCGTAAAGGCCTACGACTGGTACCTAGAGCACGAGAAAAAGCAGTCTCTCTTTGGGAGGGCGGCGACGCGTCTAGACAGGTGGGTTCCCGGTGACTCGCCTTCGAAGCTAGACTACTACGCCTCTCTCTCCCAGAGCCCTCTGCTTGTACCCGGGCTCACTACTGTCAAAAGGGACTCGAGGAGGCTCGAGGGACTCGAAGAGCCTTTCTCCTACAAGGCCGTGGCAATAGTCTTAGACGACAGCGGATCCATGGGCTACCTCTATAAAGCTAAGGCAGCTAGGAAAGCCGCGGTAAGTATTCTAGCTCTGCTGAACAGGAAGAGAGTGCCGTTCCAGCTCATATTCTTCGGAGTCCGCGCGAAAACAGTCGCCCAGGGCTTCGACTACGTCAGAGCAGTAAAGGCGCTCCTCCGCTACTACCCGAACCAGAGAGACACTAGGCTTGCACCCGCCCTAGAGCTCTTGCAGGGAAAAGACCTGCTGGTATACATTATAACAGACGCGGAAATACACGACTACGCCGAAGTAGCCAACTACAGAGGCAGGATAAAAGAAGTAGTCCTAGTGATAATAAACGAGGGAACAGAGAAGCTAGAAGAGTTCACGCAGGCTCTCGGAGTACCCACCGTAGTCTACCACCTCCCGCCCTCAAAAGCAGACGAATGGGCAGTAAGAGAAATAAGAAGAGTAGTCAAATAAAATACTTTATTTTTCTTCAATATTTTAATATATGCTTATGCTAAAGTAAACACTGAGTAAAGTATTTAGTTGCACAGGCTGTGTTCTTAAACATGTGTTCAAGATTTTCGAAAATAAAAGAAATAATAGCGGACGCGGTGATGATTACTTTGACCGCGATTTCTTCCTTCGGACTCGCTACTCTAGTAATAGCGTTTCTGATAGACTTTAAGTGGTATTACGCTTTTTACAGTCTCAGCCTAGGGGATCTGATAGACGGCTACATTTTCCTGCTTATAGGCTTCCTCTTGGGTGCGCTAAAACCTGAGGTGTCTCCAAGAGGTTTTCGGAGGAGAGTAGTATTTATCAGCTTAATTCTCGTAGACTTCTTTTCAGTAGTATTTTTGAAACTACTGTTCTACTTTAGCCCTATCCTCATAATAGACAGGTACGGATACGAGACCTTTCAGGAGAACATAAAGATCTTGACAAACGCGAGTCTATACGAGCTAGAGCAAGTAAGAGCCCTTATTACAATTACATTCGCTCAAGTTATCTTACCCTCATCACTGTGCTTAATGGGGCTCATAGCCATCATGCTCTTCAGAGGGCTCACTGAGCCTTCCAGAGACTTTTATTCAGTAGCAACTGAAACCGGTGAGAGGCGCGGGCCGGAGAAAGAGGAAAAAGAGAGGAAAAATAGTGCCTCCGACGATCGAGGAAGTAAAAGCCTACAAAGAGGCTTGGAAAGAAACGCTAGAGAAGATTTTGAATAATTTAGAGAAAGAAGATAATGTTCCAAAATATCTTATAGAGGCTGTTAGGGAGATATTAAACCAGCTCGGCGAAGTTAAAGTTCAGACTCGCTTAATTTAGTCCTTTTTCTTTACTTTTGCTCTTTCAAGGGCTCTATCTTTATCCTAAAAGTATGGCCAGGTAAATGGCAGGACTCCCCGCTCACAGTAAATGTTAAGCCGTTTCTTTTACATAAATCTATGAGCTTTTGGAATTCCTCCATTGTCATAGAGTAGGGTTCTACTATTATTGAGTCTTCAGTATATTTTACGTGATCGAAGTAAGGAGGATAATGAGGTAAGTATTCTTTTTTTCTGCCACTAGAGAAAGTTTCAGCTAAACTTGTATTTCCGATCCAGCCCGGAGGAGTTTTTCTATATTTCTCTAACTTGCTCTTCAAAAATGCTCCGTAATAACCGGTAATGTAATAGTATAAGCTATTTAAAAGGTCTTGGTGTTTTTCTCTGGGAACGACTTTTAGGTATTTTTTAGTCGCATTTAACAGGAATGTTCTTAAGAGATGAGGAATAACTAATTCCTCTTTGTCGGAATCCACATACAACTTTCTTCCTTCGATAGCTATTTCTACTTTCTCTTGTACTCTGCTTACGCGTATTTTTTTAGCTATATTTCTCAAGATATCAACTACTTTATCTAAATCCATGATTGATAGTTTACCTAGACTATTGTATATAAGGTTTTTCTCTAAAAAATTTGAGCCAAATAGTCACGGGAAGAGAGCGTAATAATCTTTAGGAAATTGATGTAAACTTTCTTCGGTTAAATTACAAATATTTTAATTATTTTATTTAAAATTAAATAATATAATAGTCTTCGATATCCAACTATTTTTGCTAAATAATGTTACGTGGTCAGTTTAAATGTTTTATTTGTATTCTAGGATATGTTTAGTTTATGTTGTCTCGTATAGTTCTTCTATTTTTTTGAGGTGTTCTGCTATTTCTTTTCCTCGGGGGGTCAGCGTGAGGTATATTCTTCCCGGGAACGTCTCTTGGACTACTTCCAGCAGGCCTTTTTCGGCTAGAATCCGGTAGTACTTGTATACGCTTTGCCTGCCCACCTTGCTTTTGACTACTAGCTCGCTCAAGGGCACATTCTTTCCTCCCGCGTCGTAGATGTCTAGGAGGAGCTCGGCTGCCTCTGTGAAGAGGAGGCGGCGGTCTAGACTCCTCCGAAGCCTCGGCATATACTATACTCTGTGCTCCGGAGTACATAAAACTTAGTACTATAGTACGGTGAGCAAAATCTATAAATATGCTGGTACGTATTACATACTACGGTGGTACAGTGAGACGTCTGGTGACACTCTCAATAGATAGAGAGGTATGTAGGAAAGCTGAAGAAGTTTACCGGAACTTGCCTGGGAGGCTAAAGTATGTTATTAGGAGCAAGTCTGATCTCTATAATTATGCTGTTTTGCTTTTCCTCAGGGCCTTGAGGGAAAGGGTGGAGGCTTATGCCTCGGATTCAGGTGAAAGTGTATATTGAGGAGGAGATCCACAGGGCGGTCAAGCGGATGGTAGAGAAAATGCCGGCTGAGCTTAAAGTAGAGCTCGGGATAAAGACCATCTCGGACTTCTACGAGAAAGCGATCATCTACTTCATTGAGGCCGTGAAGGGTGAGAACGGTGAGCGCTGAGACCCTCCTGAGGAAAATCAAGGGGGCTCAGGTGATACCCTTAGACGACTGCAGCGTCGTGAGAGAGGGCAAAAAGAGGTTCAAAGTGTACCTGCCGAGCCGACTCAACACTCTCTGGGAGGCGCTACAGGGACGCAAAATAGACGTCTGGATAGTGATAAGGTCACCGGAGCGGTGAGGGAGAGCCATATTGCAGTAAGTCGATGAGGAACCCATGTAGGCTCCACATCAGGTGACGAGAAAACGGGGAGGGTTTTAAGCCCCAGCCCGGGGGGGTGGTAGAGGTGGGGTCTACTGGAATTAGCGCCTCTGGAAGTAAAAAAGTTTTCTGGCTGGGCCGCCTGAAGATCACGAAGCACCCTCCTAGGACAACTAGGGCGGGGAACCTCGGCCAGAAAATAGTGGTCGAAAAGGGCTTGAGGAGAGCCGTCATAGACGTCCTCTACGTCTTCGAGGAAGCTGGCGTATCCAGAGTGCTGAGGATAGCTCAGGGCAACAAAACAGTCTTCGTAGAAGTCAACGGCCTCCTCATGAGGCTCATAGAGGAGTCTTTCACGAGAGACCTCCCCGAGTACCTCTACAGGAAGGCGGTGAAATGACGCTCCGGGTAGTAGACTTGAGCGAAGACACTCTCTACCCAGTAGTAGCGGTGCCCCTGCAGGGCTCGCTTGTCCTCTACGCCGAGCTGCGCAGAGAGAAGGGTCTGAAGAAGCCTCTCCTGAAGCTCACTATAAAGGAGCAGGGCAGCGAAGACGTCTTAGACTCAGCCGAAGTCCCCTACGACCGCGTAGACAAGCTGATGCAGCCCCGCTACGCCTCCTTCAGACACCTCTTGAAGAAAGGCCTAGGCGACATAACTCTAGTGGAGTTCCAGGGCTTCCTCAAGACTAGGGTCGTCAGGGAGCTCGTAGAGAAGTACGAGAAGTACAGGGAGGAGAAGAAGAGGGAGCGGGAGGAAAGGCTCAGGAAGCTCGAGGAAGAGTACAGAGAAGAGCTGGAGGAAATCAGAAAGAGCCCTATCAAGCACATACTCGAGGTAGTGGACTTCTACCACGTCGGAGACGAGGCCGCCAAATACCAGCTCATAGGAGTCATATCTTCGAGGTTCCTGCCCAAAGACTACCGGCTACACGCAGTGCTACAGGGCCCCAGCAGCGTAGGCAAGAACAACCTAGTGAATGCTTTCAGGAAAATAACGCCTAAGAAGTGGTGGTTCTCGGTAACAAGGCTTACCCCGAGGGCGCTAGACTACATGCC
>QMRV01000158.1 GCA_003649445.1 Thermoprotei archaeon
AATAGTGGTCTCGGTCTACAGCAAACTAATTTCACTGAAAGAGAGGCTCGAGGAAACGTTACAGGAAATAGACAGCTTCTACGACGTGAGCAGCAGGCTCGCCAGTAAAATAGAGCTTGGGCAACTGGCGATAGTCGACATCATCTACTGCGAAAAACCAGTATCAAGGGAACACCTTATTCAGTTAATTAGACAAAAAATAAGACAACATAAGGTGAGAGAATGAAGATATACGAGTGTTTTAAAGAGTGTCCGCTGGCGGAACACTGTATGCGGGCCCACCTCGATGTGATAGGTGTTCCTCCAGCTGGTCGTCTCGACGTCGACCACTACGCGAAGTGCCCGCTCTACAGGAAATGCAGGGATTCAGAGAACCCCTACGAGTGCATAAAGAAGGAAGTTGAAGCAATGTGGTGGGAAGACGAAGACGACTACGATTCGTGGTGGGAAGACACTGTCTACGAGGAAGAAGAAGACCCGTTCTTCTGGTGAAAACATGAAGGAAAGGCGCTGTGCTCTCTGCGGTAAAAAGACAGGCGACTACGTAGAGAAGACTATCGAAAACATCAACAAAGTACTCGAACTATACAGGGAGCTGGCCAGAGAAGTAGACGAAAAGAAGACGGAAAAAGAGCACTCAATAGTAATCACACACAACCCAGACTCAACTAGCTGAGGTGAGACTGTGAAGTGGGGTGTTTGTCCATATTGTGGAGTAGAGGGAGAGCTGACTTACGACATGTACTATGGGTATTGTTGCTACGACTGTAAAAGAAAAATGGACATGGAGTATGAGGAGCGTGAAAGAGAAGAGAAAGTAGCTGATATTGTAAAGGAATTAGATGATGTCTGCGAGGATATGATTAAATGGCTGAGAGAGAGGAGAAAGGAGCTCAGGAAACAGAGGAAACACAGGAAAGCTAATAGACTAGGTGGCTTGGAAGCAGAGTTAATTGATTCGCTGAGAACTCTTCTCTATTACGCTGAAGAAGAATACGATCCTGTAAAAACCGTAGAGTCCTATGGATTCTTCTTCCAAACAATATATTATATCCTCTACGAGGCAGGCGAACTAGAACTAGACTTCGTAGACAGATTCGTGCAAAAAGCGCGCACTCTGGCCACAGAACTAGTCCTCGCTGTACTTGGGGTGAGAAGGTGAGTAGGCAATGAGGAATCATAGTGAAGAGATAGAGGTTTTGAGGAGACTGTTTCACTGTTTTGCCGACGTAGTCTTCGACAATCTTAGCTACGTTGCCATCGGCCTTGAACAGTCGTTCGGCCATGTATATGCGAAAATCTATATTCTCGAGAGAGAAGCGCTTGATCACATTGTAGACACAGTTAATAAACTTAAAGACATTGAAATTGAATCTAACAATATTAAAATATGCTATGTTGGAACTGCCATAGATGAAGAATACGGTATTCCAGTTATATCGATACGATTCAGTTTAAAGTACAAGAAGAAGGGTGATGAAGAGTGAGTGAGACAATAATGTTACTGAACTCACTTGAAGAGAAAATAAGGAAGATCGATAGGGCGATAAAGGAGGCTAATGTAATTGCAGAGGTCTTGATTAATAAAGGAGTCTTGTCGGAGACAGAGTGGGAGAAGTGGCTTGAGGCGATAGCTAGTGGTGGAACTAGGAACATTCTATGGTATGTGAAGATGAAGAAGCAAAAGGTGAAATGAATGAAATACGATTCTTTTCTTAAAGAACTAGCTAGAGACAAGGAGTTAGCTAGACTAATTGACAAGGCTTTAGAGAAAAAGGAGACAGGAAAGAGTCTCCGTACAATACTAGAGTACTATTATCTCAAATATCTTTTCATAAAAGACCTAGACTTCACTAAAGTAAAGAATGAAATAAAAGAAGAAGTAAAGAAACTATTAAAAACCAAAAAGGTGAAGAGAGGTGAGAGGCATGATGGAGAGAGTTAATGATGTTTTCTCAAGGTGGTTTTGGCATAGGATTGAGCACTTGGTGGCGTGGGAGTCTATGAGTCTTTCAGAGAAGGATATGCCTTCTTCGAGGGACAGGCTCATAGACGCTTTTCTTTTCTACAGCAAGGAGTTCCCAGACTACCTCTTCATATTTTGTCCACTGTGCAAGAAAATAGTCTCGAAAATACACTATAATCCTTACATGGATAGATTCACGTTCTTTAAGCTTGTCTCAAGTATACTTGGCCGTCATTTCAAGAAAGTTCACAGTAGCGAATACAGATTAGTTAGGAAAGCAGTATGGCAAGATGGAGTCCTTGTTACAAGAAACTTCTACAGATGTTCAATATGCGGAGCACTAGTCGAAGGCCTATTAGATCTCATAGCCCATCTCACTTCCCATAAGTATGCTGAGCAGGTGGTAGAGAGGTGACTATGGTTAGCCTCGAGTTTCTTGCATATAAGATCTATGAGATGCTTATCTATTTTCCTGATTGCTTCAGGGTTAATGTTACTAGGAAGGACTATGTTATGCGTTTTACGACAAGGTACTTGAAGAAGAAGCTCCATATGATGGGTGTCGATGTTAAGGAGGTCAAAGAGGCTAAAATCGGCTATGCATTAAAATTACTCGAGGACTTCGGCTTGATCAGAATTCTCGAGAAAAAACACTACTACTGTCATGGAACAACAACAAGATACCATGTACAAGTACTATGGAACTCGAAAGCAGTAGAGCAACTAGAGCACCTAGCAAAAGTCACTTCAAGGTGAGAAGGTATGATAAACTGGCGTGATTTTCTTAAAAAACTGGTATTGACTACAGGGGTAGTCGAAGTGGTAGCAGGAGCATATATATTCGTTTACAGCTTCGCGCTAGCGACCCTAGACGCTTTCAAAGCAAACATTCTCTCGGGAATACTAGCTCTCACAGGCACAATCACATTATCCGTTCTCCTGATCCTAGGCTTCTTATACGTATTGGGGCTGATACTAGAGGAATGGGAATATGGCTGAGGCAACTAAGTTGCTTAATTCCACTAAGTTTACTGTGCTTTTTAGCGGAGGTAAAGACAGCCTAGCTGTACTGCTTTGGGTGCTTGATAATATTAGTCACGACAACTGGAATATTCTCTATATTGAAGTGACAGGGAATACTCATTATCTCTGCTCAGAGTATGTAAAGAAGATCTGTAGAGTGACTCGGCACAAGACTACTACCGCAAACCACAATATAAATCAAATACTTTCACTCAACCCAAGACCGATAAATATATGTTAAGCATACAGTAAACATGTGAGTCGAAAGGTGAGAAAATGAGGTTATGTGAAATTAAAGCAATTATAGAGAATATAAAAACACCCGATTGTTCAGCATTTTTTATCTCTCTTGGTGAAGCAGTAATTGAGACTATATATAATATAGTTGGAAACGAAATAATTTCTTATGAGAAAAGAACATATACATATAACGAATACATAGAGTACTTAAAAAACGAGTTTATAAATAAACTGTGGGCACCAGATCCCCTCGACACAGAATCTATCCTTATTTTTATTGAAGAAGATCCTTGCAAGTTCAAGCTTATTGAAAACTGCTCCTTACCTGAGACCCCTAAATCTGCACAGAAAATAATTGAAAAAATAACTAAAATTATTGGAACACAAAGATCTGAATACGATTAAAATAATACTTTCACTCAACTAGTAAGTGTTAGTAAAGAAAATTGAAGGCGAGCTATATAATATAGTGTACAGGGAAAGCACAGGATTCAAGAACGAAATAATAGTAGAGCTAAAGGGCGAATAATGTGAGGTTGTGGTCTCTCGATAGAGGAATCCTTGAGTTAGTTAAAAGGAGCGAGGAAGCACTCACTGTCCGCGAGATCTGTTGCCTGATAAACGGCAAGGACCCAGACTACTGTATTAATGTGGATGGCGAGGGGTCTAGGTGCCTGTATTTCTACAGGCGACCTAAACACGAGTCCCAGAGAATTAAGCTAGTTAGGCTTGACTGCAAGACACCCGCCACAACCGTAATAAGGGCGGTAAACAGGCTCGCTGAAAAAGGCTTAATAAAAAAGAAGATCTTCAGGCTCAGAGACCCTTTATCGACATGGAACCGAGACAACTTCCGCCTAGTCTACGTGGATGAAAATCAGATCCGTAAAAGACTAAAATCAAAAATACTTACAGGTGAGTAGTATGGCTAAGATAGTTGTTAAGGACGGGTATGCGAAGAAGAGGGGGTGCTGTGCGCTGGTGCTTCAGGGCAGCTTCGATGATATAAAAGAGGAGATCTATACTTATATTCTGCGGAAAGTCGAGGGGAAGCCCCCGTACTACTGCTACGTAATGAGGCTTGAGAACTGCCGCGGAAAAATGGTGCAGAAGCTCTTGGCGTTTCTGAAAGAGAAGGGGCTCAACTTTAGGGCCTCCAGGCGCCGCTTTCTGATACTGAGAGTCTATGGTATTCCAGGAGAAGCAAGTCGACTAAAAGCAGCAGAATAACGACACAGAGTATCATTATAAAGGTGTAGACTGTAGCGGCTACGAGGGCCTCTATGCTTACCGGCGAAACAGACAGCATATATTCAACAAAGGCCGCTGTGAGGACAGCCATAAAGATTACAACTGCCCCCATGGGCAGCAATATATCAAGCCCCACAATATTCAAATTAAATCTTAGTATTTATTTTTTAAGACTTAAAATGTGGGTGGTGATATGGACTTGCTGATAAAACTAATTCTGTTCACGCTAACGGTGGCCGCCGAAACAAATATTTGTCTGTCTG
>QMRV01000159.1 GCA_003649445.1 Thermoprotei archaeon
GTAAAACAGGTTTACCGCTAACTAAACTATAATATATTATATTAGGTATTTTTAATTTAGAAATATAGGGTTTAAGCTTTTCATCAGCTAAAACAATAAGGTTTCTTAGAAACTTACTTACCTCTGAAAGCTTAAACACCTTCTTCTCAACATACTCTTTCCTCCAGAAACCGGCTATTTCAACTAAGAATTCTCTTCTCCCTCTTGAAATTTTAAAGTCTGGAATGTAGAGTATGTCCCCTAAAGCAACTGGTTCAGGTTCTCTAACAACGTTAAACCCTAGAGCCTTCAAGGTATAGTATATTTTCTTCTCAACTTCACTATCGAAAGCGAGCTGTGGTCTAACCTCTTCTGGAACATCTATTTCAGGGAGAAGATTGTTAGATAGGGTTTTAATGTTTAATATTTTCTTTCTGAAATGTGTTTTAGAGTAAACAACCCAATTATCGAGAACTTTAAGGGTGGGAATGATTTTGCTAACTAAAATTGATAGTCTAGAACCGTATCTTGTAGGTTTACCGAAAATCCCATGGGGTCCTTCAACAGCTATTTTAAGAGTGTTTTCCTTCGCGAAATACCTTGCATCATATATTAGACCGTAGAACTTACATAACCTACCTATTTTCTTGGCTAAACCAGCTAAAACCCTCGAATCACCTTTACACCTAATATAGATTCTTGAACTATTAACGAAAATAGTATCTAGTGTTTCGAAATTATATAGGGAAACAACTTTTCCAACATTAGGTTCCCTAACCTTAACCAAGGGCATGTTCGAAACATCATCAGACCACATAACCTCATCAATACCAGGTATTTTCAGCTTATCGGAAATGTTTTTAACAGCGGAATCCCTGATTTCCGAAGGTATAAAGCCTCCATAAAGCTCGTTAACTAGCTTGAAAACCTTAAGCCTAACATCCCTAGGATTAACGACTGTTCTTAACCCTATAGGTTTAGGTTTGTAAAAGTATGACATAACCTTCTTTAAACCATTAAAAACCTTATCATCGCCAACAATAACCCTTAAATCATCCCACCTGACATCTCCGAAACACTTACCAACCCAGTCTTCGTAAAAACCAATAACAGCTTCAACAACACCACGATCTCTAAGAGAACTTAAATATAATGGCTCAAAAACACCCCTACCAATATGCTTCAACCTTAAATTACGTCTACCATAAGTCAACCCTTACCATGCACCTCCAACAACCTATGCTTAAAAACTGCATCCAGCATTATAGCTACTTTACCTCAACAATGAACTATCCTATCATATCTTTTCTTTTCAAGCTCAAACTCCTCTCTAAGAAGCTTCCCAACAAAACTCGGATCAACATCAACAACCTTAGGCTTCAAATCCCCCTCGCTAATACCATCCTCTACCCTATCATCCTTAAACCTAACTTTCAACATAGAATCCAAAAACAATTCTACCTATGAAAAATGCTTCAAGAGTGTCATTGCTTTGTTTACTTCTTAGTTTCGACAATTACTACGTTTTTCCATGGATTAAGCAGTGTTTTCAGTTTGTTAAGTACTTCTCTTCCAACAAGTACTTCGTCTGTTATTAGCTCAGGTTCTGTTGGTACGTAGATGTTGTTAACACCTATACTAACATATTCACCCCTATGGTAAAGGTATGTTTCAGCAGAGTAAACTTCAAACTCGCTAACCCCAAACATTGGATGTTCAAACTCAACAATTCTGGAAGGTTTTAACCCTTTAAGAACCCTTATTATGTCCATGTTAGCGTATATTCCACCATCAAAACCTGTATCAACAATTGCAGGTCCTCTAGCAATAAACCTACCAACTTTAACAGCTAAATAAATAACTGGAACATCGGGAATCTTGACACCGTAATGGCTATACCCGTTCTCCAAGTAAACGTATTCGAAAACCACTACTCAGAAACCTCCTCAACAACCCACCTACACTTAACCCTTCTACCAACAAACCTAGGAGACCTCAGCCTAAGAAAACCAGAAACCTTAAGCTTCCAAAGCACAGAAGGATACTCACCAACCTCAACCATGGAGCCAAGCTTCTCCTCAAGAACCCTAGTAATAAACTCGCTTCTACTAACACCAAGCCTCCTACATAAACTATCCAGCTTCTTCAAAAGATCCTCAGGAACACTAATGCTAATCTTCCTAGAAACCAAAATACCACCAAGTAGTAAAATATACCACCAAAAATAAATACCTTTCTCAACAAACTAGAAAAAACTCTCCAACATGAAACCATTTAGAAACAACAAAGTCATAACAAAGAAAGTCTTCTCTTCAGAAGCTAAAGAATCCTAACAAATAAAAACACAAACTAAACAGTGCTTACACCACTAGTCCACTACGAAACGAAGCATTTTCACATTTATGAGAACCCACATACTAAGTTAAGGGTAGAATAACGTTACCTAAAGAGGTTAGGGAGGTACAGTATAGTTCCAATCTAAAGTCATGGACAAAATTAAGGATAAAGGTAAGATTTTAGTTAGAGTTGTTGAAAAGAACTCTTCCAAGGAACTCAGGAAACCACTTAGAGACTTCATATTTACCTGTGAAAGAAAGCAAAATTAAGACATAAAGACTATTGTTAAAAGGAGGTTACGTAGGAGAGGTTGTTAAAGAGGTTCTTGCATAACAAACTTGTAATGAAGGTTCTTGAAAATATATGGAGATAGCGGTGAAAAGTGACCTAATAGAGCTTAAAACATTATGTTTTAAGTAATGTTGTTTTACATACTAGGTAGTGGTATATATGAAATATGTCTTAGCTGTTTTACAGGATCCAATATGGGGTTCCATGTAGTTGGTAGTTTTTCATCTAGATCTATACTTTTGCAGGCCTCTGTCTGCTATGTGGTATTTAATGGCGCTGTTTCCTTGTTTATTTTACTTTAGCTATCCTTTTTCCGAGTAATAAGCCTACGACCGTACATGTAATGGCTGCTAAAGGTATTCCTATGAATGTTGCTGTTTTAAGTTTCTCGCTACCGCTCTCTAATGTAGCTACTGTTGTACTGAGTTCTTCTATTGTTTGTTGTGCTTCTTCAAGTTTTTCAGTTAATTCTTTAACTTTTTCCTTTAGTTGTACATTTTCATTTTCAAGTTCGGTAAGTTTTTTCTTTAACTCTTCCTCCTTCTTCTTTAACTCTTCTTCTCCAGGTGTTGGTAGTTTAATAGCTGGAGGTGCTTCAGTTTCACAGTAGGTGACTGTTTGCGTTCCTGGGAATATGGCTTTGAAAAGCATATTACCTCCAACCGTAAACTCTAATTCTGCCCTGTAGTGGCCGTTTTCATCCGTAGTAGTGTTAAGAAGATAAAGCCATGTATTACCTCCATCTAGACTTACATACACCATGACTGTAGCTCCGCTGATTGGTGGTTCAACCACTCCTTCCACGATTACTTTTCCAGGTTCAGTAGCTATAGCGCTCATGGTTATGTATGCTTTTTCCTTAACCACGATTTCAACTACGGGACTGCTGGAGCCTGCGTATTCGCTGCTACCAGCATATTTAACCTGTATTTTCCAAATCCCGGTCTTGTCAACTATGAAGCTGTATGTGAAAGAGCCATCATTCTGAGTTTTAATATTATCGCTCACCGATGTCCCATCAGGCTTTACTATCGTGATTGTCACTGTAACGCTCATAGCAGGTTTTATGTAGCCTTTAACAACCACTACATCGCCGACTACATACTCGTTTTTATCTACACTTAGCTCTATAGACGTGCTCTTTTTAGGAGGCGGCGAATATTTTAACACAACGTCTATGCGGATTACTCCTTCACCAACCTTAGAAGCTGAGCCACGGTATCTACCTTTCTTAGCAGTAACAGTAACTTTAACAGGTACAGATGGAACCGTAAGGTCTACCTTATACTTACCTGAGCTATCTGTAGTCACGGTCTTAGATATGTCGGCAGCTTTTACCGTAACAGAAGCACCTACAGCAGGGGAGCCGTCTGGCATTTTTACATAACCCCATACTGTTATAGGTACTTGTGCGTTGACAGGTGCTAATATTGCGGCAACTGCTAAGAGATAAATTGTAAATGCTAGAGCAACTGCTATTTTCTTCATACCTTCACCTCTACAAGTTTTGCAGGTTCAGTGAGGTAAATGAAGTACCCATAACCCATTTCTATTGTAAAATCGTCTTCAGGCGGGCTTACACCAGGTATGAATCCCCTAAATTCCTGAGATCCAACATCCCACTTCCATATCCCTTGAAGGCTAGGTCCTATAGCTTTAGCTAGGTCGGAAGCCATTAAGGGCTTGAAGGGCTTTACTGTAAGCGCTATTAAGTTATACCTCTTTACAAGACCTCTAACCACTAGGCTGCAAATCACTGTATCGGGGCTTACGCCAAAGTCAGTGTATGCTTTAACATATACTGTGTATTCACCTGCCTCTAGGTTACTAGCATTAACTACTACAGTTACTGTTTCGTTGTACTCATCGTAAGCTCCGTCAACAGGGTTCGCAACATAGGTCTCGTTCTTTCCGCCAACCCAGTATTTTACAGACGTTATAACTGCAGTTGCATTATTAGACACAGTTACATTTATCCTTACAACAGCAGCCTCTACTAGTACATCTGTAACCTTAAATTCAAAGTAAGGCATAGAAGTTACTACGTTAAACGACGTTTCCGCATAAAC
>QMRV01000160.1 GCA_003649445.1 Thermoprotei archaeon
TATGGTGTTTAAAATTTTCCGTAGGAAAAAGCCTGAAAAAGAGGAAGAGGTAGAGGCTGCTAAGCTTCTTGGGGAGGTTAAGGGGAAGTTTACTGTTGAGGAGGTTTTCCAGTTAAAACTTGGGCTTCATTATGTACTTGTGTTGGCGGGTAGGGTGCTTAGAGGGGAGTTGGCTGTTGGTGACTTTCTAAAACTACCCGACGGTAGGCTACTGAAAGTGGAGAGAATTGAGAGGAAAAATAGGAAAGTTGAGAGAGCTGTAGTTAATGAGCCTGTAGGAGTTTTTGTTAAAGGTGTTGGCTGGAAGCCTGGTAGGAAGGATCTTGAAAAATACAGGGTATTTGAAACAATAAAGAAGTTGAGGGAAGAGGCTGAGAAAAAGTATTCACACATGCCGAAGGAACTAGCTAAGAAACTTGTAGAAAAAGAAGTTAGAAACAAGCTGAGAGAGGAATTGGAGAAAATATCTTTAGAAATTTACGCGGCGAAATAATGTCCTTCTTAACCTACATCATGGGATTTGGATAGAGTACATGCAAACATTTATAGAGTCTAACATTTGCTGAAAAGAAAAGTACTAGAAAAAATTATCCGAAGAAACCTCTTTTATTGGAAAACATGTACTTGGTTGAAACCTCTATAACCCTGAAACTATTAGGCAGAGGAAGCAGTAAACTGTCCGAAGTTAAAGCAGACTTAGCTATTCAAAGAGGATTAGCTGAACCACTAATAGCAGGCGTCACAATAGATGCTTTAGGAATTCAAGTAATAAGCTTCGGGAAAGAACCATGGAAACATGTAAACGATTCTCCAAGTACTGTGAGAGAAGGCGCATATAAATGGCAAGAGTAAACTACACCATGGTGTTTAAAGATCGATAATGGAAAATGAATAGGTAGCTAAGGTGCATCCTAAATGGCAATAGAAGAACATATTTCGGGCAGAGACATTATGGTTTTTCATGGGATCGCCTTAACTTTTGGTGGTGAAGAAGGGGTTATAAGTGAGGGTTTAGCTGATGTAGCTCTTTACGATGCTTGGTTTAAGTCCAGAGGTGATCCCGTAAAATATGCTGCCTTAGCATACTATAATCTCATATTAAACCATCCATTCGTAAATGGTAATAAGAGAACAGCAACACTAACAGCCTACATAATACTGCACATTAACAAATATGAACTAGTAGCTGAAGACGTAGAACTAGTAAATTTAGCTTTAAAAGTAGCAAGAAATGAAATAGATAGAGAGAACTTAGTTGAATGGTTTAAAAACCACATTAAAACTAGAAACACAGCTATCAAACTCCCTAAAGATGTTGAAGAAAGAAGAAAGGTATTGGAGAAAATAGCTTGGGAAATAGTTGAGAAACACAGAAAAGTATTTGAAGAACTAGCAAAGTACTAAAGCAAGCTTCTCTAAAATAAACGTTAACCCTCATATCCTTATGAATATGGAGGCTAAGTAGAGTAGTATAGGTGCAGCACCTAAGAATATAGAATACTTTAATCCTAAATACTTTTTCAAACATATGATTAGAAATCCATATATCCCATACAATGTAACCACTATAAGGCTAAACATGATTAAAGTGTAAACACTAAAACCAGCACCCTCATAGAGAAACTCAAGAGCAACCAGGGAAACATGGGTGAAAAACATACCTAAAGGAAAAACCAGGAAAATAAGAACAATAGCGAAAAACACTCCCAAATTATCGCTCATAGTATCTCCCTCATAAATAATATTATCTAGGAAATAAAGAAAACTTGCTGAAACAAACCGGAAACAGATATTTAAGCTCCAGGAGAGCAGGACTCCATGACCATGAAAGCTATTGTAAAGCCATTGGCCCACATTTACTTCGGAATCCTAGGTTTATGGCTAGGTTTTGCCCTCTTCTTCGCATACATTACCTTAGACCCGTACTCTGACATAAACCGCGTCGTTATCTATACTCATCTAACAATGGCCTCCATACTTACCGCATACCCTATGATCTTCGCAAAACATAGGAAAGAATACCTTTTAACAGTAGTTTCAACAGCAATACTAGGATTCATAATTGCAATGATACTATTCATCGCAGCCTTAGCCCATGCAGTTTTCTGGCACCTATGATTTCTCTAAAACAGTTAACTCTACATGGGAGAAGCGATAATTGATATAGTGTTGAATCTGAGAAAGAACTATGGAAAGGTAGCTGAACATGGTAGATATGGTTAAAAAGTTTCTCAAGTACAGAGAGAAGCTTTCAACGCTAATACACTATGCTATAGAATACGATGGTGAAGTAGCTAAAGAAGCATTCAAAATTATAGAACAGTGGAAGAGTAGAGAAATAAAGTACAGTAGCGCTCTTAGAAAAATAAAGAACCTCAAAAGAAAAACACAGCAATAACCCTCCTTATCCTCAAGCTGTTAGTTATTTATCAAAACATAAATGCTTCATTCCCCCGCAATTAAGAGTATACTATGTCACTTTAAGAGATAATAGGGTCTTAAATTATGGTGAAGAAAATCCTTTTCCTAATCCCCAGGAGGGGCTGGCGGTACTGGAGGATATAGGACGAAACCAGTTGCCCCCATAGGCATTTCATAGCATTCTTCCTCATAAATTCTCATGCGCTCCTCTATTTTCCTAAGGACTTTAACGTAGTATGCTATTATTTTCCTTGCTTCCTCAACTCTACCAGTTTCAACCAAAGCTACTGAAGCTTCGAAAATAGGATTAGGAAGCAACTCAACCGGAAACTCTAACTCCCTACAAATCTCCCTAATCTTCTCCAAAACCTCTACTTACCTTCCTACCCTCCTTAGACAAAAGCTACACCCCTTCCAAATTCTTTTTGCTATCACAACAAGTAATAAGTTTATAAGCCTTAATCTCCATACCGCTATAAACCCCCATTAACTTCCAATTCTTCCTGCTTAAATAATTAGTAAAAATCAAAAGCAAAACAAAGCAATCATCAAAGATACATAAAAACACTAAACCATCTCAAACCTTAACACTGCCCTCTCCTCAAGAACCTTATCCTCATCCTCAACATGCCTAAGCCTAACTAGAAACCTCTCCTTTCTCAATGCCCTCAACACAACAGTATTATCCTCTCTAAGCTCAGCTACCAGTAAATCACCCTTACCAACGTTTAAGTGTTCTAGAATCCTCTTCTTTAAAACCGTATGACCCTTATCATCATAAATCTTAATTACCTCAACATCCAAGAATGTACACCCAATAGTGTGTAGGGTAACCTTAATATATAAAGTTATCCCATAATATCATGGGTGACCCCAATAGCCGAGAAAATAATGCTCGACACAATATCCCTATGGGGTCTCATCTTCATTAACTCCAAATACCATAAACCAGTAATTAAAGCTGTTAAAGGAAAACACGTTATCATACATTCCATATGCTTCCATGAACTAACATACCCCGCTTACAAACTTGAAAGTAGCAAAGGAAAAAATATTAAAGAAGGCCTAGAACTTATCAGAAACCTTATGGAAGCATATAGGATAATCACTGAAAAATATAAAGTACTTTTCGAAATAGAAAAACTAACAATAAAACCTCTAACAATAGACGATCTAGTAAAAGCATATAAGCTCATATTAGAAGAAAGAGAAATATTCATAGAACAAAGAAAAGGATACTGGCCAAGCATAGCAGATGCAATAATAGCCTCGCTCTGGACAGAACTAAAAATAAAACTACTAACAAACGATAGAAAACTAATAAAATACGGAGAAAAACACAAACTACCATACCTGAAAATACTCTAAAACAAATACACACCCATTAAAGCAAACAAGAAAAACACTGCAAACCCAACGAAAGAACCTGTTAAAGCAAGAGACATACCCCTTAACTCTGAAACACATATTCCCCCACCTCCTACGCTTCCCAGGTAATTAAGGATCTTTCAATTCTTTTTAGTTATTACTTATTCTGAGGATCATCGTCTACCACTACCCAGAAATAGTCCTTTCAATTCTTTTTAGTTATTACGAAAATTGAAAACTACCATATTTTCACAGGGCATAGTATTCCTTTCAATTCTTTTTAGTTATTACATATGAAAGTCCCTATAGGAAAGTAAGGATAAATGTTATTGAGCTTTCAATTCTTTTTAGTTATTACTCATCTTAGTTTTTAATAGCCAAACTCATCGCGTGTGCGCTAGCTTTCAATTCTTTTTAGTTATTACGATCTTTACACTAAAATTACTGAAGTTGCTCCTTTAATTTTCTTTCAATTCTTTTTAGTTATTACGTATAATCCTCTAAGACACTTTGCTAACGTGGTAGAAGTACTTTCAATTCTTTTTAGTTATTACACAACACGAAGATGAAGCTCAAAGACATGGTGAGCACCCTATCTTTCAATTCTTTTTAGTTATTACTCCGCCGGGCACTTGGAGAACAAACGTTAGATTGGGTACTTTCAATTCTTTTTAGTTATTACGATACATTCAAGTTTGGAGTTAAGGGCTGAAACAACACCTTTCAATTCTTTTTAGTTATTACCATTCTTAAAATGTCAAGTTTCCCCCAAACAAAGTCATTTATTAACTTTCAATTCTTTTTAGTTATTACTAATACTCTTTGTCTTGAACTTTCAGAAATCTTGGATTTTCTTTCAATTCTTTTTAGTTATTACA